>JBEKWX010000096.1:0-10509 GCA_049512675.1 Terriglobales bacterium
GATCCGGAGTGGACCCCGAAGATTCTCGATGTCCTCAAACGCGAGCATGTGCCGGGAACATTCTTTCTGATCGGAATCCAGGCGGAGAAGTTCAGCAGTTTGACCCAACGCATCTACCGCGAAGGCCATGAAATCGGGAACCATACCTTTACGCATCCCGACATCAGCTCGATTGGCAGCGGCTACATGAAGGTGGAGCTGAACCTGACCGAGCGCTTGTTCGCCAGCCGCTTGGGCGTTCGCGCCATGTTGTTCCGTCCGCCGTACTCCGTCGATGCGGAGCCAGACACCGAAGACGAGGTGAAACCGCTCGAACTCACGCAAAGCATGGGCTACATCACTATCGGCAACAAGATCGACACCAGGGACTGGAACGACGAACCCGCGCTCTCGCCAAAACAAATCGCCGCTCGCGTGCTCGACCACCTGCCACCCTGCCAACCGAACGATACGCAGTGCGGCAACATCATTCTCATGCACGATGGCGGCGGCAATCGGGAAAGAACCGTGCTTGCGCTTCCGCTGATCATCGATGGCGCGCGTGCCCGCGGATTTCAATTTGTCCCCGTGTACCAGTTGATGGGCAAAACGAAAGCGGATGTCATGCCGCCGCTTCCGGCCAACGAGTATTGGTCCGCGCGGCTGAATTGGATCGGCTTCGGGCTCTTCAGTGCGACCATGATGGGCATCACGGTCATTTTTTTCCTGGGTGACATCCTGATGACCGGGCGCCTGATTTCGGTCGGCGTCCTCGCCATCTATGACCGTTTGCGCTCGCATGTGTATGGAACGCCCGAGCAGATTGCGGCTTACCGGCCCCGGGTCGCGGTTCTCATCCCCGCTTATAACGAGGAGAAGGTCATCGAACGCACGGTCCTCGGAGCACTCGACTCCGACTATCCCAATCTGCGCGTGATCGTCATCGACGACGGTTCCAAGGATCGTACTTTGGAAATCGCCCGCTGGGCGTTTGCCGCCGAAGAAGCTGCCGGCAGGGTATTGATTCTCACCAAGCCCAACGGCGGCAAGGCCGAGGCGCTTAACTTTGGACTGGAGCACATTGGCGATGCCGAAGTCTTCGTCGGTATCGATGCCGATACTATTGTTGCTCCCGATGCCATCACGCGGCTCGTACCGCACTTTCTCAATCCCAAAGTTGCAGCCGTGGCGGGCAATGCCAAGGTTGGCAACCGCGTCAACCTGTGGACGCGCTGGCAGGCGCTCGAATACATCACCAGCCAGAATTTCGAGCGGCGCGCGCTCAACACCATGGGTGCGGTGAGCGTGGTGCCGGGCGCGATCGGCGCCTGGCGTACGACGGCGGTTCGCGAAGCGGGCGGCTACCATGTGGATACGGTCGCCGAAGACGCCGATCTCACCATGGCGCTGCTGCGCAATGGCTATCGCGTGGAATATGAAGACCGGGCGCTCGCCTTCACCGAGGCTCCGACCAGCGCCAACGCGCTCATGCGGCAGCGCTTCCGCTGGTCGTTCGGAATTCTGCAGGCCATCTTTAAGCACAAGGGCGTTTTCGCGCGCAAAGGTGCTTTGGGATTTGTCGCACTTCCCAACATCCTCATCTTCCAGATTCTGCTTCCCTTGGTCTCGCCCTTCATTGACCTGATGTTTGCGGTCGGCGTGATCTGGTATTTCGTCCAGAAACACTTTCATCCTGACACTACCGATCCAGGCAGCTTCCAGCGGCTGCTGATTTTTTTCGTCGCGTTCCTGGTGATTGATTTCCTCGCCTCGGCGATCGCCTTCGCCCTGGAGCGCCGCCAGCCCGAAGCCCGCGAAGACGCTTGGCTGCTCAGCCAGGTGTGGTTGCAGCGCTTCGCCTATCGCCAGGTCTTTTCCCTCGTTCTGTTCCGCACTCTGAAGCGTGCCATCCAGGGCCGTCCCTTCGCCTGGGACAAACTGGATCGCACCGCTGCCGTCAAGTACGTCCCCGCCGAGCGCCGCGATTCGGTCAAAGTCTGATGATGGTGACAAGTGGGGGCGGACACTCTGTCCGCCAAACGCACGAAACTCAGAGACCAACTCCCGCCTCCCCGTGATCTCAGCCATTGACATCCGCAGGGCGAAAGGTGTGTTGTAAGAAAGAGAAACCACCATGCCCCGCACCATCATTGAGCCATTCCGCATCAAGAGCGTCGAACCCATTCACTGGACGACCCGCGCCCAGCGCGAGCAACTGCTCCGCGCCGCGTGCTACAACCTTTTTCTGCTGCCCGCGGACGATGTCCTAATCGACCTGCTCACCGATTCCGGCACTGGCGCCATGTCCACCCACCAGTGGGCGGCCATGATGGAAGGCGATGAGAGTTATGCCGGTAGCCGCAGCTTCGAGCAGTTCCGCTCGTCGGTGCAGGATATTTTTGGCTACAAGCACGTCATTCCCACCCACCAGGGCCGCGCGGCGGAGCGCATTCTGTTCAGCGTGATGTGCAAGAAAGGCGATGTCGTCCCCAACAACACGCACTTTGACACCACGCGGGCGAACGTGGAGTTTGTCGGCGCCGAGGCGGTGGACCTCGTCATCGCCGAAGGCCGCCAGCCCAGCTTGAAGCATCCCTTCAAGGGCAACATGGACGTCCCGGCGCTCGAGGCGCTTATCCAAAAGGTCGGCCGCGTGCGCGTGCCTCTGGTCATGCTGACCGTGACCAACAACTCCGGCGGCGGCCAGCCGGTGTCAATGGAGAACGTCAAAGCCGTGAGTGCGGTTTGCCGAAAGCATCGCATCCCGCTCTACTTCGATGCCTGCCGGTTTGCCGAGAACTCCTACTTCATCAAGATCCGCGAGCAAGGACAAGGATACGACAAGAAAACGCCGAAACAGATCGCGCAGGAAATGTTCAGCTACGGCGACGGTTGCACCATGTCAGCGAAGAAAGACGGCATGTCGAACATTGGCGGATTTCTTTGCACCAACGACGATCTGCTCGCGCAGCAGGAGAAGAACCTGCTGATTCTCACCGAAGGCTATCCCACCTATGGCGGCCTCGCTGGGCGCGATCTGGAAGCCATCGCCGTCGGAGCGCAGGAAGCGCTGCACGAGGACTACCTCGAATACCGCATTGCTTCCACCGCCTACCTCGGCAACCACATTGCCGCGGAGGGCGTGCCGATCGTACAGCCACCGGGCGGCCACGCGGTTTATATTGATGCGCGGGCCTTCCTGCCGCACATTTCGCCCGATCATTTTCCAGCAGTTGCGCTCGCCAATGAACTCTATCTCGAAGGCGGCATCCGCTCGGTCGAGATCGGTACCCTGATGTTCGGAGCAGCGGCGAAAATGGACCTGGTGCGTCTGGCGATTCCCCGGCGCGTGTACACACAGAGCCACATCGACTACGCGGTCGAAATCATCCTCGAAGTCTGGAAGAAGCGCGACCAGATTCACGGCATGAAGATCACCTACGAACCGCCGTTCCTGCGCCACTTCACCGCCAAGCTTGAGCCGGAGCCGGCAGAAGAAGCAGCCGCCACGCGACGCTGACTTTGGGCGGCGTAGCACGCCCTAAGTGTCGTTTTGTGACTTTGTTTGGAGGGGCGCTGCTTCAGCCACGCTCAGTGAGTGACTCTAATCACTGACATTACGGGCTGATTCGTGTGGCATTAATACGTCTGCTCGCCTCTCCGAAGAGCAGTCCCCGCCAGTTGAAGACGCAACACCCCCTGAGGCGAAAAGTCGCGCTCACAAACTTCCTCCGACCAGGCGAAATGGCTGTCAATGTTTCTCGATGCCAAAAAGATAGACTCGGTTTAGGAAAAAGGAAACTTGGCGGAGGTCGTCACGTATGAACGTTTTGAGTGCACCTTGGACACGGCACTTTGTGCGAACACGGCCTACATGCTCTGTTGGATCACTTCAGGCGAAGAACGAGGCTTGTGGTTACCCGAAAATTGTTTTGGGGCTGCACTGCGCCGACAGAATCAAAAAACGCAGTGCGCAGATAATCTCCGATGACGCGGACTGCAAATGGGCCCGAGACAGAGTGCTCGACTCCTCCCCCCACCGCATATGAGAAACGCGCCAGCCATCCATATAATTCGGTATCGCGTACTGGCACTGCGCCGTCAACTATACCCTCACCGGCTAGCACGTGAACGAACGTCCGGGTATTTCCGTGGTCAACCGGGTAGAACACTGGACCACCGTAAAAGCCCAACAGGTAGCCCTCGTGCTTGGTACCAAGGACATTGGGAGTACGAACGAAGTTGGAATCTACCATCGCCCCCCAGCGCGGTTTTAAGTCGATGCGCCCGCTAACATCCAAGCCGTAGAGGTTTACATCCCCTGCGGCGGGGATCGCCATTGTGAGGTAGGTGTAGCCGACACTCACAGCGTAGTCTGGGCCAGTGGCTGCTGGTGGCGCTCCCGTTCCCAGCCAACTTTGCGCCAGAGCGGGCGCGACCAACACGAGGACGAAGAGGGAAACTTTCCCTATGGCCCTTATGGTGTTTCTCATTGCGTCCTTTCTGATTGCAGTGCGGGTTTTAGAGGAGGGCCCGAGGTTGGGTGCGAAACAACAGACAACAAGATAACGACACTGTGCTTCTTGGTCAATGGCTCAACAGTCATACTGCGCGATTACCTCAGTTCTTCAACGTAACCTGACGGGCTTCATGCAGTCTGCCACCTCGATTTCTGGCTCGGGCTCTTTTGCTTAGTAGTGTTGGGCTAAAACTCGATGACCAGCAGGACTTAGAGGATTTGACCAATAAGGCCCATGACTTGTCCGCCCACAGTGCGGAGATGATTCTTTCTCACGTGTAAGGGAAAAAGTTTTCCTATTTACGCAAGTGCTTTCCCCGGCAGTAATTTCCGCAAAGTGCCATTAGTCGCCCACAGCGAAGACATGCGCTTATTCTTTTGTTGGTTAGCGGCTTGGCTCCCTGCGGGTCCAGGTTGGCTGCGGACGTGCTTGTTCGACGTGTGGCCGGCCAATTCGCGTAGTTCTGAGGCGGTAATTTTCCCCACTGCCGTCGAATCGAGAGTTTAGGAACACGGGCGGTTCTGCATTTCCCCCTATATAGCTCCCCCGAAATCCAGATTGGAGGGATGCTACGACGCGGCAAAGCCGGTCCTGGAGGAGAAAGAATGAAACGCTCTGTAATACCCATCTTTAGCTTCGCCTTGCTATTAGCTCTTACGGCTGGCTCAGCCTTCGCAAGTGACAAGGCAGCCGCCATGGTAAAAGCCGACGCCGAGAAAGCAGACCCCACGGTAAAAGCAGATGCCGAGAAGGCAGATGCCGCGGTAAGAACAGACGCCGACAAAACAGATGCCGTGGTGAGACCGGCTATCTCACCGTTGCCCGACAAACCGGACAAGCTGAACGGAGACGAGCTTGCCATGTCCTGCAAAGCAGAAGTCCAGGGTTTTGACGCAGGGTACTGCCTGGGAGTCGTCGAAGGGGTCATGGCTTCCATGAGGGTCTGCAAGCGAGATCACTCTGCTATTACATTGGGTGAAGCAGCAGACGCCGTGGAAAAATACCTCTCAAACCACCCGGACAAACTGAACGAGCGCGAGGTCGTTCTCGCTCGCAAGGCGCTGTCCAAGGCGTATCCCTGCGGCCGACAGTAGAAACCTCTGCTTCCGGTTAGGGTGTCGGTTTTGGCAGTCCTCCTGCGGCTGGGGTGATTCTTTGTGAGGCGCCTGCCAGCTCCCCTCAAGCCGGTGTAAAATTGAAGGTCGCGAATATCTGCGCTAATGTCCAACGTTCCGTCCTGGGAAGGAATTCTTATGGCTACTGTGGAAGCCCCACCCCGTCTGCAAGTCCGTCTTCACGAGAGTGCGTTCAAGAATGAGTCGTTTGTCGATTTCAGCAAAGAAGACAACGTGCGCAAGATGCGCTCCGCCATTGGTAAAGTGCGTGGCCAACTGGGCCGCGAGTATGACTTGATCGTTGGCGGCAAGCGCTTCAAGACCTCTGACAAGATTCGTTCCATCAATCCCGCCAAGCCTTCGGAGGTGGTCGGGATTCACCAGAAATGTGGCAAGGAGCACGTTGAACCCGCTGTCCAGGCCGCTCTGAGCGCGTTTACCTACTGGAGCCGCACTTCGGCGGAGGAGCGTGCATCGCTCTTGTTCCGAGTCGCTGATGTGATGCGCGAGCGCAAGCTGGAATTCATGGCCTGGCTGGTGTTTGAAGTCTCCAAGAACTGGTTCGAGGCCGATGCCGATATCTCCGAGACCATCGATTTCTGCGAGTTCTACGCGCGCGAGGCCCTGCGCTTCTCTAAGGCCGAACCGCCCGTGCAACTGCCGGGTGAGCGCGACACTTTGGCCTACATTCCGCTCGGCGTCGGCGCCGTGATTCCGCCGTGGAACTTCGCCAGCGCCATCATGGCCGGCATGACTCTCGCTTCGATCGTCAGCGGCAACACCGTTGTGCTGAAACCGTCGAGCGATTCACCGACAATTGCGGCGAAGTTTGTGGAATTGCTGGAAGAATGCGGAATGCCCGATGGCGTCGTGAACTTCTGTCCCGGCGGCGGGCCGAGCTTTGGGGACGCGCTAGTGGCGCATCCGAAGATTCGCTACATCGCTTTCACCGGCTCGCGCGAGGTCGGGCTGCACATCAACCAGACCGCCGCGCACCAGGAGCCGGGCCAGATCTGGATCAAACGCACGATCCTCGAAATGGGCGGCAAAGACGCCATTATCGTCGATGCCGACGCCGATATCGACTCCGCCGTCGAAGGCGTGGCGGCGTCAGCGTTCGGCTTTCAAGGCCAGAAGTGCTCGGCCTGCTCGCGCGCCATCGTCGACGAACGCGTCTATGACAAGTTTCTCGAGAAACTGAGATCCCGCGCCGAGCGCATTACGGTCGGCGATCCTACGATGAACCCGAATATGGCCGCAGTCATCAACGAAGGTTCGATGAACGACATTCTGCGCTATGTCGAGATCGGCAAAAAGGAAGGACGCCTGATCACCGGTGGCGCGCGCGACACCAGCGCTGGCGACGGCTACTTCATTCAGCCGACCGTGATTGCCGACATCGCGGCCAAGTCGACGCTGGAGCAGGAAGAGATCTTTGGACCGGTGCTGGTGGTGATCAAGTCGCGCAACTTCGACCACGCGCTGGAGATCGCCAACGACACCGAGTTCGGCCTGACGGGCGCGGTTTACTCCGGCTCGCGCGAAAAACTGGATCGCGCCGTGCGCGAGTTCCACGTGGGCAACCTTTACCTGAACCGCAAGTGCACGGGAGCGATGGTGGGCGCGCACCCCTTTGGCGGCTTCAACATGTCGGGCACCGATTCGAAATCCGGTGGGCCGGACTATTTGTACCTGTTCACGCAGGCCAAGTCAGTCGGAGAAAAGATCGTTTAGTGATACGTGTGCGGACGGGGCTCTGCCCCGTCCGGAGCGGGTCGAAGACCCGCCACCACACATGCTCGGGTTGAACGGAAATTGAAAAGGCCGCCCGGGGCGGCCTTTTTGTCATTCCGGCTAACGTGGTTCAGTTGCTGATTCCCGCGGTGTGCGACGATTGCGGCACCGCCGCCGCTGCCGTAGCGGCCGCGGCTTCGTTCAATATGCGGTGGTGAATGGTGAACAGCGCCAGTTCCAACCGGTCCGACACGCCGATCTTGTCGTAGACGTTGCGCAGGTAGTTCTTGATGACCTGCTCGGTCGTGCCCAACTGGGTCGCGATTTCCTTGTTCTTGTAGCCCTGCACAATGAGCGCCACGATGCGCAGTTCCTTGGCAGTCAAGCGGTCACGGACGCGCAGCCCGACCATATCGTTTTCGGTGAGCTCGCTCGGCACCGCCATGTCCTGCACCCAGTTTTCGCCACGGGCGATCTTGCGGACACAGTCGACCAGCGCCGGGCTGGTCACGTTGCGATACACCACGCCGTGGGCGCCCGCCGCCATGTAGCGCTGCGCGCTCTCGCCGGTGTCGGCGAGGACGACGACGCGGGTCTTGTTCTTGTTGGCAGCCGAGAGGACGGAGTTGAAGTCGGAGTGAAAACCTCCGGCAATGATGAGCACCGCGGCGCGAAACTTGTCGAGCGCCATGAACATCTGCTCGGCAGTTTGCGCCTGGGCCACAATGCGCATTTCGTCTTCTACGGCCAGCACCTTGGCAATGCCAGCGCGGAAAATCGCTTGATTGTCGGCCAGAATAAGTTTCAGCATGGATCCCGCTCCCGGTTAACTGTTGCGAACGAATTCGTAAGAATCGATTACGCAAGCGACGCCCCGGTTGTCCCCGGAACCGGCGCTGCCATTGGGCTCATCGGTCCGCACGACGCGGCCGCGGCACTGAATCACAACATTTTCCTTGCCGCCCGTGACTTCCGGCGGCAGGGTGATCTCAAACTCTACGGGCGAGCCGACCTCGAGCGCAGCATTGGCGCGGATGTACACGCCAGCGGCACTCAGATCGCCGGTCATGCCGCTGCTGATCTCACCCGCAGAATCTTCCTTGTGTATCTTGATCGGCAAATGCAGCGGAAACCTTTTCCCGGTACGCGCTTCGGTCACGACTCCTCCTCTGCTGTCGCTCTTTGCTTCAATCCCAGGGCAGAAAACCAAGCCAGAAAACCACGGAAATTCGAAGCCCAAAGCCTGACGAGCAGCTATCGGCGTTATATCACGGAAAATACCGCAAAAGAAGCCCGGATTACCTAAGTAATCTCGGTAGCAACTAGGTACCTCCCGTGCCCAGCCGGCGGACTCAGACGCAATGTAGCCCCCAACCAGGAGGAGAATACCGCATCTTTTGGCTGGCACACATCTCCGGCGAGCAAGCCTAGAGCGCGTTACTCTCAAGTGTTGGCAGAGAAAAAACGAGAGTGCCAATCAAGAAGAACGAAGGCCATGTCAAAGGCATAGTTGTTCGGTGCCGCGCCTACACTATTTGCTTTGCCAGAGAGGTTGAGCATCAAGGCTCTGGAAATCTCACGGTCTGTGAGCGCTGGTATTTTTCCGTCCGAGAGCAAACACAAATTCCGTCACGGGACCGCCTCACCGGGGATGCCTTTGTTGAAAACAAAGGTAATCCTCGGGTTCGTTCGGCAAAACTCTGCCGCCGAACCCAAAAGCGCCATCCCGACTACCTACGTTCTGTTATAGCGTAAAGCTATAGTCTGGGACTCAGTAAATTGCGCTCATGTAAAGTATTAGTTGTTTGTTCAGGTTGCTGAGACCGGTTCGCTTCTGCGGCCTTCGGCAGCGCCACCGGGGCAGTTCGGCCTCGCTGACACAGACGGTGAATTAGGGACGGGCGTTACCGGGGGAAAAGGGGACCCGATAGGGTACACTGTCAGTCTCCAACCGTTTGAAGCTCACGCCAACTATGCCGCCACAAGCACCTCGTTTACGCGTGCGGGCGTACTTGTGGCTCGATCGCTGGCTCCAGCGGTGGGTGAGGCTGCTCGGCATCCTGCACGAGGGTTTCTGGCTCGGCTGTCTCGACCCTGATGATCTGACCGCTGTAACGATTCGTAGCTTTCAGCAGAGCCGCATGTACAACGGCCTGGAACACAATCAGTCTGGCCTTCTCCCCTGGGAGTGGGACGCCATCAGCCGTTTCTTCCGGCCAAGGTCAAGAATTCTAGTCGCCGCTTCCGGTGGTGGTAGGGAACTTATCGCCCTGCACCGCCTTGGGTTCGAGGCGGATGGCTTTGACTGTACTCCGCGCCTCGTCGAGACCAGCCGACGGTTCTTGCAGGAACTCGGCATCCCCTCAACCGTCATGCTCTGTCCGCCGAATGACGTACCACAGGAATTGACGCCGCACGACAGCCTCATCGTTGGGTGGACCGCGTACATGCATATCCACGGGAGCGCCCGCCGGATCGCATTTCTTCGAAAGCTCCACGCCTTGGTGCCGCCCGAGGCCCCAATCCTCGTCTCGTTCTGGGTCAGAGAGGGAACGTCGCCCGATGAGGACAGAGCTTTCCGGCTTGCGAAATGGTTTCGATCTCTACGAGGTAGGCGCGCGGAGCCCTTGGAACCCGGCGACCACGTGACAGACCGCGGTTATCCCCACTGTTTCGCCAAAGCGGAGATCAAAGCGGAGTTCAAGGGAGCTGGATTCCGGATGTGCCACTACTCCCAGGTGGACCACCCGTATGCCTTGGGTGTCGCGGAGTAGGACTACGCCAGTAGCGACCACGGGGATCCTCACTGCCTGATAGACCATCCTTAAAGAGCCTGACGCGTCGTCCGGGGAACGCTCCATTTGTGACTATACTCCAGCTTCGGCGATGATTTCTTGGAGACGGTTCGGTCCACAGTACCCGCAGAGGGACGGGAACCAACTCGAACGACAAGACGCGATTGACGGAAAAGGCCTTTCGGATTACGATCACTGAAAGTCATCTCCGAAGCGTGGAAGTGCTTGCCATGATCCGAGCTCGATACCTGAAGATCCTGAGCTGCATGATGGTCGTGATTTTTCCGGCTGCCTTGTTTGCAGCGGACCAACCTGCTGCCATGCTCTACAGCCATGGAACCGCATTGCTCAATGGCGACACCATCG
>JBEKWX010000097.1:0-10507 GCA_049512675.1 Terriglobales bacterium
TCTGCTCGTCCGTGCCGAAGGTATAAATCGGATACATCACCAGCGCCGACTGCACGCTGACGAACGAGCGCACGCCGGAATCGCCGCGTTCCAGTTCCTGCGTGACCAGTCCGTATTCGACGTTCGACATGCCCGCGCAGCCGTAGCCGTTGAGCGAGGCGCCGAAGAATCCGAGATCGGCCATCGGCTTCACCAGTTCGCGCGGGAACCGGCCGGCACGATTGCATTCCTCAATGATCGGCACAAGATTGTCTTCGATGAACTTCCGCGCCGTGTCGCGCACCAGGCGCTCGTCGTCATTCAGCAACGTCTCGAAGTCGATGAAGTCCACACCACGGAATTTGATGGCCGGCATGACGCTCACCCCACAAAGTCAGACAGCGAACGGGAAAACATTCAAAGTAGCAGAGCGGCAGGGAAGTCAGCAATGCGCGCCCTCCGCGGAGACCCCGGTGAACTTTGATCTGACCGCGGACGAAGCTTGGGAGATTTCTTAACCTGGTAGTTTGTGATACGCAATTTGAAAGGCGACTACCCGAATCTCGCCCGGTGCTCTTTCAAAACGCACCGGTCCATCACCACAAACATTCCGGCCTTTCGCGCCTTCTCCGCCGCGCGTTCGTTGATCACGCCTTCCTGCAGCCAGATCGCCGGAATCTTCAACTCGATCGCCTGCTCCACGATCTCATCCACAAACTCCGGCCGCCGGAACACATCCACCAGGTCGATCTTCTCCGCCACTTCGCGCGGCATTTCGAGCAAAGACGGATACGATTTTTCTCCGAGCGCCTCCGCGATCTGCGGATTCACCGGGACAATCCGGTATCCGGCCGCCTGCATGTAAGCAGAAACGCCATGACTCGGCCGCATCGGACTTTCCGACAGTCCCACCACGGCAATCGTCTTGGTCCGTGATAACAGTCCGTAAATAGGATCGGATTGCTTCAACCTCTAATCCTTCGCGCTTCTTTTTTCCAGTCTCTGCTTAAACAGGCGCAGCGCCGCTTTGCGAATCGTGTCCGGGACCTCTTTGTTGTCCGCCAGATTCTTCAGGTCGTGAGCCAGCAGGTTCTTCACCAATGTCAGCGAGACATCGAGAGGCGTGCGTGGGTTGTAGACCAGGTTCCGCGTGATAGCGTAATTCTTCATAAACTTCCGTTTCAGCGGAATCGTGCGCAGCACCGCCTCCAGCACATTCTTCTGCGTCGCGAACGTTTCCACCTCGCTCTCAGAAACTTTGGGCGACTCCAGCACCGCCACCGCCACCAGCTTCGTAGCATCGCGAATCAGGATCGACCGGTCCTCCTTGCTGCCGCGCATCGCCAGCGCGATCCGGCTCTTGATGTCGAGCTTGGAAATTTTCATCAGCGCGCTGTCGCGCCTTTCCCCATGAACCGGAGTTGGTGGCCTCTTGCCATGGGCAGCGACGACGGCCCCGGCGGACTTTCCCACTGCGTCCGAGTTCCCGGCAGCCGCATCAGCACTGGCACTGACGGCGGCAGCGGCCGGCGGCACAACCTCACCCGCGGCCTCGGCGCCCGCCTCTCCGTGCGCCCGTCCCCTGGGCTCGAAAGGCATGGGTTGAAACGGTTTGTCTTTTTCGGCGGCCAGCTCCACCGCGTTGTCTTCCAGATACTTCGTGACCGTACTCTCGATAACGTCGCCCGGAACGCCCGCTTCGCTTTCGTCCGAATCTGCTGCCCGTTTGGTTTCCAAAGCAGCCAGCTTTTTTGCAATCTCGCCAAGTTCATTTGGACGCAGGTGGGCATTCGACTGCAAAGCCTGCAACAGCCGCAGCGAGTTCATGACTCGCGGGCTCGTCAACAAAGCTTCTACGGCCCAGCGCGCCCCTGCCACGGCCACCCCGTCCAGCGACTCTTCGCTTACCGCCGGATTCTCCGCCAATGCCGGCAGCAGGGAAGTCCGCAGATTCTCCAGAGAAAGAAAATATCCCAGCACCTCGGGGCTGGTCTTGGGATCGGCAGCCGCGGCCAGGCTGGCCTTTTCGTCCCAACCGGCCAGCGTTAGACGCGCCTGCTCAGCAAACAATTTGTTATGGAGCGCCAGATGAACCAGGATCTCAATCGTCTCCCCAGGCGGCACCGCGAGGGCGCCGCGCGCCGCCGAATGCATCAGGTTCGACGGAATCTCCGAATTGCGGATCAGATCAAGCATTCGCGCCATCGCTCATCTCCCCGAATTGGCTGCGGATTTCTTCTGCGCGGCCTTCTTGGTGAACTCCTTCGCCGCCCGCGGTTTTCTGCCCGCCGCCCGCTCCAATTCCGCGACGGCAATCTCAAGTTCGCGCGTGATGAGGTTGGGGCCGCGCCGCTGATATTCGTTGCTCAAGGCGCGATAGTACCAGAGCGTGCCTTCCTTTTTTCCCGTGAACCGCGTCCAGATGTTTTCCCCGTGTTGCCGGTAATCCGCCAGAATCGTGCGCACGTTGTGGAGTTTGTCCGACGCCGAAACCAGCCGTGTATTCACGTCGGCGTGCTTCACCTCGCGCAGATAGTTTTTCTTCCGTGCCACCCACTCGGGCTTCGGCTCGCCGAACGAATCCGTACAACCCGCCACCATCTTCGCTACCCGCGGACCAAACTGCTTGCGCACCTCGCGCAGCCTCGGCATGCCGCCGCAATCCTCGACCACATCATGCAACAGCGCCGCAATCGCCATATCTTCGTCACCGCCGGCTTCGAGCACCAGCGACGCCACCGCCATCAGGTGCGACAGATAAGGCACCGCCGATTGTTTCCGCGTCTGTCCGGCGTGCTTCTCCGCGGCGTAGCGGAAGGCGCGCTGCAGCCGGGGTCCAAGATAGGGTGGCTTCAGCGAAATCTTCCCTCTCATTTTCGTAAAACCAGAGTTCGAATCGGCGATTTTCCTCGTGTCTCCCTGTGTACTTCTGTGTCCCCGGTGTCCCCTGTGGTAAAGACTTAGCCGCGTCCGTCTGACAATTCGAAGTGTGCCTAAGCTTTCTTCTCGCCCCGCCGCATCCGCAGATAAGCCTGCATCAAAGGCGGCAGATCGCCATCCAGCACACGATCCACGTCGCCGATCTCCAGTTTCGTGCGGTGATCCTTGATCATGCGGTAAGGTTGCAGCACATACGACCGTATCTGCGAACCGAAATCAATATCCAGTTTCGAATCCTCAATCTTCTTAGTGACCTCGCGCTTTTTCTCCAGCTCAAATTCGTAAAGTTTGGAGCGCAGCATGCTCATCGCCTTCTCCTTGTTCTTATGCTGCGAGCGCTCATTCTGGCAATTGGCAACCAGGCCGGTCGGGATGTGCGTGATCCGCACCGCCGAATCGGTCGTATTCACGTGCTGCCCGCCCTTGCCGCTCGAACGGTAAGTGTCAATCCGAATGTCCTCGGGCTTAATGACAACCTCAATGCTCTCGTCAATCTCCGGAGAAACATAGACGCTGGCAAACGAAGTATGCCGCCGCTTCGCCTGATCAAACGGAGAAATCCGCACCAACCGATGCACCCCAATCTCGCTGGTCAAGTAACCAAATGCATACTGGCCAATTACCGAAAATGTCGCGGACTTGATACCGGCTTCTTCCCCGGGCTGGTAGTCGTACATCTCCGTCTTGAATCCCTGCCGCTCAGCCCAGCGCAGATACATGCGCAGCAGCATCTCCGCCCAGTCCTGCGACTCGGTTCCGCCCGCTCCGGGATGAATGGTCACGATCGCATTCAGGCCGTCGTTCTCGCCCGAAAGCAGCGTCTCGGTTTCCACGCGATCCACCAATTCGCGCAGAGAGTCCAAGTCGCGTTGCAAGTCAGCCGCAACGTTCTCCCCTTCGCCTGCCAGATCGAAATAGGTGGCGATGTCGTCGGTCCGGCGCGCGAGGTCGCCTTCCAGCGACAGCATGCTTTCCAGGCGCTTCCGTTCCCGCATCACTTTTTGAGATTTTTCAGAATTCGACCACAGATTCGGATCCGACGCCTGCTTTTCGATTTCGGCGAACTGCGCGCGCAGCTTGCCGGCGTCAAAGATACTCCCGCAGGTCATGAACCTTGGTCTTTAAAGAAGTGTATTGCTGTTCCAGTTCATCTAGCATTGCGTATCACCGGGCAAGTCTTATTCGGTTAGTCGTTCGCGAGCTCTTGCTAACGACGAACGACCATCGACGAACGACGAACGACCAACGAACGACCAGACACGAAACGCGCCACCACCGCGCCTGCTGAAATTATCGCACACAGATATGCGAACCAATCGCCGTGCCGGGTGTAAAAGGTGGTACCCGAAATCAGCGCATAAGGAGCCGCCAGCGCGGTCCGAACCTTCCGCGGAGTTGCCGCCACAATCCGTCCGTAAGGATCGATCGACGCCGTCATCCCCGTATTCGTCGCCGCCAGCAGCCACCGGTCATTTTCGATGGCCCGCATTTCAGTCTGCTGCAGGTGCTGCTTCCAGGCGCCGCTATCGCCGTACCAGCCGTCATTCGAAATGTTCAGCAAGACCTGCGCGCCCTCGAGCGGTCCCTGCCGCACCTCGTCGGGAAAGATCGATTCATAGCAGATAAACATTCCCAGCCGCTCGCCTCCCGCATCCAGTGGCGTGCGCGACGCACCACGCTGAAACTCTCCCACTTCCTTGGTCAGCCCTCCGGCAAACCCAAACAGCTGCGGAAACGGCAAATATTCGCCGAAGGGCACAAGATGCACTTTGTCGTACCGTCCAACCCACTCACCCTGCGGGCTAACCAGCGCAGCGGAGTTGAAAATCTGCGACCGTTCTCCACCACTGTCTCCGCCGCTACCTCCGCCACTGTGCATTGCCGGAGCGATTCCAATCGCTCCCGTCACCACCCATGTACCCGACTGCTTAGCAAGCGCGCTCACTGCATCTCGGAACAAAGGATCGTTCGTGTAAAACGGCGAAGGCGACTCCGGCCACACAATCAAGTTATAGGACACAACAAACATGTCAGGCGACCCGGCTGCCTGTTGTCGCGCGGGTTTTCCTCCGGGAGGATGTAAACTCACGGCGGTCAAGTCCCGCAGCGTGTCCTGAAAGTATTCCTTCGTCCACATCGCGCCTTCTAGGATCGGAATATTCGGCTGCACCAAAAGCGCGGCACGGTCGGCCGCCACCGGAGCAGGCGCCACCAATTGCCCCGCCTGCAGGATCGCCGTCGCCACGCAAGCCGCCACCAGCAGCCGTTTCCGCTGCTCCCTCGCAACCAGAAACGCCGTCGCGAACACGCTGTTCACGAGCAGGATTTCAAAGGAGAGTCCATACACGCCGGTGAGTGTGGCAATCCGCGTGAGCGCAAAATTCGCGGTCTGCGAGTATCCCAGAAGCTCCCAAGGAAACCCGGTAATGCGCGTCCGCGCAAGCTCCACCGCCACCCAAAGAAACGGAGCCGCCACCAGCGCGCGCCGCAGCGCCGCCGCTGACCTGGCGGCTTTTAATCCAGACTTGTCCGATCGAGACTTATCTGATCGACTCTTATCTAATCGAACTCCGTTTGACCCCGCAACCGCTGCCAGCACCAGCCCGAACATTCCGTGATAAAGCCCGACATACAGGCAGAACAAGACCAGCGCCAGCGCGGCGGCCGGAATCGGCAGCCCGCCATAGCGATGCATGGTGTCGAAAATCCAGTAGCACGTCCCGGCAAACCACAGAATCCCGCACCCGTAGCCCAGCACAAACCCCTGCCACGGCGCGGCGGGCAGCAAGCGCGCCTGACCATCCAATTGCAGAGTCTCCGGAACGCGCGCCCGCAAGATCGCGACCAGCAGCGGCGCGACCGCGACCCAGGACAGCCCATACAGCCCCGGCAGCGGAAAGATCACAACCTGCAGGGCCGCCGAAAGCAGCACCAGTCCCCACGCGCTCGAATGGATTTGCCGCACCCGCAAGGATAGCAAAGTTCCTTCCGAAGTCAGTTCAGCGCCGGCCAGATTTGCGGCGGCAGCGGCTGCATCTCCAGGAAATCAAGGAACGGCGCGCATCACATCCTTGGTTCGTAGCGCCGATCGTCACCGCCGGTAACCGGCACCCAAGAGCCATTTACACCAAGTAATGTCCCCATTTATCGTCAATACTTGTCATTACTGCGCCTGAAGATCCGTTTGTGGGCCGAGTGAATGTCCGGCTCACCGCGCGAAGCGTTAAATTCCCCCTTATATCTAGGTTGGCATGAAAGCGACAGAGGAGAAGACTATGCGCAGGATGAAGATGAAGACGAAGACATGGATTTTCTGGGCCGTGCTGTTCGGTCTCGCAGTGGCGTTGTTGGGCACGGCGCAGGCTTCCACATCGAAAAGCGCGCAGGAGCAGGTGAACACATTGTTGCTGGGGAAGGATGTAAAAGCTCTGGTCGATCTGCCGGCCTACAAGGATGGCGTGGATGTGTATTACGTGCCTCGGTCGAACAAGCGCACCGATGAGCGCGGAATCGATTTGGAAGAGATGACCAAGTGGCTCAAGGACAAGGGAGTGGGAGTGGGCCGCGATGAATGGGTGACTATCACCAATGTCAAAATCGACGGCGACAAGGTGGAAATCCATCTGGAAGGCGGCGGGGAGGGGCGGCGGGGCAGCAATCACGCCAACAAAATGGGGGCGTCTTACAAACGGGCCGGGGGCTCGCGGCTGAATCTGAAGTTTCAGAAAGACCTGACCGACACCGACATCGCTCCGCAAACCATCCTGAGCTTCATGGCAAGAGTGCTAGACGTGAGCCGCATCGAGCAGAAGCTCCAGCAGAACGAGATGGCGCCTGAACTTCGTGCCGCCATCGAAGCGCACACCGTGCAGGAGGATATGACCTACGAAATGGTGCTGATGAGCTTCGGAGATCCCGATCAGAAGAAGGTGGATGAGAGCGACGATACGAATTTGCGCGAGACCTGGTTTTACTTGAAGAACGGGCACCGCTGGGTGGTGCGCTTTGACAATGGCAAAGTAGTGAAGACGCAGGTGTTTTTAACATTTAAGGCCGCCGGAAGGCTCTGTTCACATTGTCGCAAGCAGTTCGCGGAGGTGGGCCGTCCCTCCCTTACCAACCGAACCTCGGCACCCGCTCACTGCACTTTCGGCGACTCCAGGTCCGCGGGCTTTTGATCGTCCGCATGAATGACTCCATCGTCTTCCGCGTAAAAGGAGCGGTGTTCGCTGTCCATCTGCTTGGGCGTCATGGTCAGCACGAAACCGTCTTTGTGGGGACGGAAGCCGACCGTGTAATCCCCGCGCTCGGTGGTGTGCGCCATGCGCTTGGTGAAAGACCCTGTGCCCGCCAGCGCCTCAAGCGACGCCGTGTACTTGTCATGCCGTTTCTTGTAAGCGTGCTCCGCCCGGAGCACCACCCGCATGTAGCCAAGCGCCTGCGCCTCCGCCTCCGAGCGCGCCGGATCGCCAGAAAACTTCGGTTGATACGCTGTTGAAGGTTGCGCCGTCGTTGACTGTGACGCCGACGCTGACGCCGATGCCGACGCCTGCGCCAACCCCAGCCACGCCGCCATCAAGCCCACCCCCAGAATCCCTGCAAAATACCGTCGCATCCGCCGTCGCTTCACCGCAGAACCCTCCTCTGATGCCTGATCCTAGGGGGTTACCCCCGTAATTTGCACCGCTCAGCAATCATTCCAATTCTGTGCCAATTCAGGCAAGCTTGAACAGGATGCAATCCTAACAGGGAAACCTTAATGAAAGCTGCCGTCGCTAGAAAACCATTGATACGCGTTGCCGTAGTGGAGAGCGATCCGCTGCGGTTTGTAGGATTCCGGGCCCTCTTCGATACCGAGCCTGATTTGGAGTTAGTCTCCGCCTCGCTGGCCGATCTTGGCCAGTTGCCGAACATCGATCTCGTCCTGCTGGGCAATCGCGGTGGCCAGAACCTGTACGACATCATGGCCAGCATGAAAGCCGTCCGTCCCGACCTGCGCATCATCGTCACCGGCTCCGGCATGGACGACGAAAGCGTCCTCAAAGCCATTGCCGCCGGCGCCAAAGGCTACGTGGACGAGGCTGCCTCGCCGGCCGAGTTTATCCAGGCTCTCCGCATCGTCCATCAGGGTTCGGTGTGGGCTCCACGCCATGTTCTCTCCACCTTCATCGAACGCGTCAGCGCATCCCCGGGCCGCATCTTCCCCGCCGGACGCATTAGCTTTACCGACCGCGAGAAGGAAGTCCTGGAGATGCTGGTAGCCGGCCGCTCCAACAAAGAGATCGGATCAGCCCTCGGCATCGAAGAACGCACCGTGAAGGCTCACGTCGCGAAACTGATGCGCAAAGTCGGGGTGCAGAACCGCATCGCCCTCTCGGTCCATGCCATCACCCACTCGCTGGTGACGGCAAAGTAGTTTTATTGACGGAGTCGGCCCCTTGTGGCCGGCTCTCTGGCCGACGCCCCGTCGGCCGCGTTCCCGGCTTGCATCCATTTTTTCTCATGCTGGAGCCCTCAGCGCTAAGCTTTCTGTCATCGAAAACACAAGATTTTACCGAGAACTGAGAACTGGCAACTGAGAGCTGCTTATAGTTACCAAAGTACAGTGACCCTGGTAATCTTGTCCGCTTTTCGCACCTGCCGCATACTCGCTTCACCTACCACAGAACCTGGGAGACGGGGCTGGAAACGGAGATTAGGGTCGCCGATTTCAGCCCCGCATTTTTTTGCCTTGGAACTCCCTGTGTCTTCTCTGTGATCCCTGTGGTTAAGCTCTTTATCACCGCAGCCCTGACTCACCCTGATCACTCCCCCGATAAACCCCCGTTCCACAACCCGCATCGAATAGAATCAGAGAAGCAAATACGACACTAGATTCCATACTCCCAGCTCCCAGTGAGGCTTGATGCGAAATTCCCTCGTTCTGCTCATGTTGTTCTGTTTTCTGACCTGTCTCCAAACCACGATTCTTTCTGCGCAAGACGCTAAGCCAGACACTCCGGCCCCCGAGCCCAGCACCAAGGCTTCCGGACGGGTCGAAGAAGCCGGCACGGTGCTCGACGAAATCCAGGCCGCCCCGGACCAGCGCATCCCCGAAGAGATACTCGCTTCGGCCGAATGTGTGGCCGTGGCTCCGTCACTGCTCAACGGAGGATTCGTCTTCGGCGCCCGTTATGGCAGGGGTGTCGCCAGTTGCCGCACTGAAAAAGGCTGGAGCGCGCCCGCTTTCTTCACCATCGGCGGTGGCAGTTTCGGCTTGCAGATTGGTGGCCAGGCAACCGATCTCGTCATGCTGATCATGAACAAGGGCGGCATGGATCACCTGCTTTCCAGCCAGTTCAAGCTCGGCGCCGATGCCAGTGCCGCCGCCGGCCCGGTCGGACGCCACGCCTCCGCCGATACCGATTGGAAGATGAGGGCGCAGGTTCTGACCTACTCGCGCTCCCGCGGCCTCTTCGCCGGACTCGAACTCACCGGCGCCGTCATCAAGCAGGACAAGGGCAGCACCCGCGAATTCTACGGCCGCATGGTGCCCTTCAGAACCTCTCTCAAGGGAGACATCGAAGCTCCCAAAACCGCTTACCCCTTCTTGAGCACCCTGGCCAAGTGGGCCCAGCAAGCGGCAAAGTAGTAAAGTTCTCAGTTCCCAGTTCTCAGTGAACGCGCCCAAGGTTTTCCTGAGAACCGAGAACTGGGAACTGAGAACTGCCCCATTGCGAGAACGCCTCGAGTACGCTCTGGTCTGGTCCTGGGTAAAGCTCCTGGGCTTGCTCCCCCGTCCCGTGGCGCGTGCCATGGGCATCGCGCTCGGCTTAACCGTCTATGCCGTTCACGGACGCCTGCGTAGCGTCGGCCTGCGCAACCTGGCTATAGCCTTCCCCGAAATGTCGTCCCGCGAGCGCCGCCGCCTGGTTCGCAGCGAATTCATTTCTCTCGGACGCCAGCTCGCGGAAGTTTGCCTCTTCCCCCGCTACACCCGCGAAAATGTCTCCCGTATCGTTGTCTACGACGGTTTTGAAAACTTCGAGCGCGCCTACGCTCGCGGCAAAGGCGTTCTGTTTCTCACCGCCCACCTAGGAGCCTGGGAACTCTCCGCCTTCGCCCACTCGCTGCAGGGGCATCCGCTGTCGATCGTCATGCGCTCCCTCGACAATCCCTACATCGACGCTCTCATCCAGCGCTACCGCACCATGCACGGCAACCGCACCGTAGACAAAGATGATTTCGTCCGCGGCCTGCTCTCCGCCATGCGCGCCGGCGAAACCGTAGGCATTCTAATGGACACCAACATGACCCCGCCGCAGGGTGTGTTCGTAGATTTCTTCGGCATCCCCGCCTGCACCGCCAGTGGCCTAGCCCGCATCGCCCTGCGCACCGACGCCGCCGTAGTCCCCGGCTTCACCGTGTGGGATGCGAAGCTGCGCAAATACATCCTGCGCTTCGATCCCGCCGTAGAGTTAATTCGAACCAACGATAACGAGGCCGACATAGTAGCCAACACCGCAAAATTCACGAAAGTAATAGAAGACTTCATCCGCCGCTATCCCGACCAGTGGCTATGGGTCCACCGCCGCTGGAAAACCCGCCC
>JBEKWX010000098.1:0-10364 GCA_049512675.1 Terriglobales bacterium
CCTCCATCCGTTTCCGGAATCGCGGGTGGGAGGCTGGCTGATAAGGTGGTGTGTTTCTTGTGGGCTTATGGTGCAGCTGCCCAGACAACCGGTTTTGGCTTCCGAACAGCCCCGGGTTTCGGCTCTTCGGCAGCTCGGTTATTCCCAGTTGGCAGCGCGGACTGGAGATCCCGTAGCCCGGCCAAGGGGGACGATCATGGCTGTCCAAACCCGAGCGGTTTCTTGCCCCCTAGCGATCAGGTGACGGCGGCTCGGGCATTAGCCACTCCCCGCTGGGAGCCCTTTCCGCGGGACGAAAATCAAGTTGGAAATAGAATTTCCAATTCGCGGAAATGCCGCTTGGCACGCGCCCGCTCCGCGGGATGGTCGGATTTCATTTCTTGGGTGCCTATCCCCCTCTTTCAAGTCTCGTCGAATCAACGAGATAGAAGGAAGGCCGAGCTAGGCAGGCATCGCACAGCCATGTCTATGATAACAAAGCACATGCAATACATAGTGGGTAGGAGTATGCAGTATGATGATTACTAAGTAGTAATAAAACAGGCTGCTTGGCGTCCAGCAGCAGGCTATAATCGACGGATTAGTGAGGCATTCTAGCGGATACTGACAGCGATGTCTAATAGACTGCTCACCAGTGAGGCACAGGCTGCTCAGGCTTTGCTCTATCGTTTTTTCGGGGTCTGGGCTTTGCTCTGGGGTGCGCTCTGCGGCGCCTCATTCCGTGAGTTCGCTTTCTGAACTGGGGCCAACCCAATTGTAGGCACCAGAGAAACATGCCCACAATACAGGGATCCACACTGTCACTCTGTTTGAACATCGCGCATTGCTCGCAGAAATCGAGATAGATTTCGTACGCTTTCCAGACACGTTTTGCGACTTGGTTCGCTCTGCCGTTTTTTTCGGGGTCTTGGGCTCTGCTCAGCGGTGCGCTCTGCGGTGCCTCATTCTGGAGTTCGTTTTCTGAACTGGGGCCAACCCGATAGCAGCGCCACAGAAACATGCCCGCAATACAGGGGGCCACATTGTCACTCTGTTCGAACATCGCGAATTGCTCGAAGAAATCGAGATGATTTTCGTGCGCTTTCCAGACCTAGCTGTTTTACGCTTTTCAGACTCTGCTTTTCCTACAGCTTTCACACGGGCACGGAATTCGGCAAACAGCGGCGCTCACACGCAGCAGGTTTTCCTCACTTGCGGGTGTCTGCTTTTCGGCTAGCTGTTTGGCTGCTTTTCGAACTGCTTCTTCGGTAGTCTTTTTCATGGTCATTAGAAGTTCGGGGTTTCGGGCTCGCCGTGGCACACCGTGAATGAACCTGTAAGTTCGCTTCAAAATCTTCACTGTCTGCTGTGGAGGGAAAGTGAGCCATCCGACCTGCGGGCACAGGCAATCGAATAGAACCCATAACGAGTGAAGACCCACATGTCATCTCTCCTGGTTCCTTCTCACACCATTCTCGTCCAATTCACCGGTCAGGTCAGTCATTCTATCACCGCAAAAAGGGCCGGTTTTTAGCGAAAACGCTTGTTATACTGGATATGGAGGCGATGAAGCGATGAACCGAAGAGCCTTCCTGGCGCGGGTTTTCACCGTTGCGGCCGCAGCCTCTACCTTTGCACTCGGTCCTATCCCCGACTTCCGCAAACCGCTGAGAGCCTGTCCGTATTGCGGATACAAAGGCAATAGCGTCCTCGGCGGACGTAGTGCCGACATCGGCAGAGTCCACCACGATAGCATCCAGTGTCGGCGTTGCCTAAGCATATACATCAAAGATGGACCGCGCCGGGACGAGTCGACAGGCGCGCTAATCCCCTAAACACGCTTGACCAGCGCGGCGGCATTGGTAGGTACCTTTTTCCCACAAACCCGGGCAACCACGTCTCCGTCGTCAGTAACAACTTTATTTCGGATGCCGCGATACAACCGGTCGCGTGACTGTTGATACAGGTCTTGTGATCCCTCAAACTGACAAATTCCTAGCCTTCTCAGTCCACTCCAGTAGATGCTGCTGGGCAACCGCTGGAGAGTCGCTCGCGCGAGTCTTCCGATGACGGCGTCGCTCTCGCCAGCGGAGTGCTTCGATCACCTCGTGCTTGGGTGTGGCGCAAACGACCGAGCTTTGCCTCGGCGTTCGCCTTGGCTTGACAACCGCACGAATGGCAGAGTTCTGGATCCATTTCAGCTGTTCCTTAAGCGTCTCAGGGAGGAGTCGGAATGCTCACTCTCTGGGTGCTCGAAGCGTCCCAAGTAATCGTGTCGCGTGCGTGACACCACTCTCGTCCTCGCTCTCTGCGAACTTGTTCCGTGCCGTGATCAACCAAGTTGCGGCGGAGGTTGTTTTTCCCTCCGCGACGTCGATTTCCGCCCAGAGGAGAGCGAGGCTGGCAACGACGTTCACGAGTCCGGATGCGTCCGCCAATGGAAGGGCCTCGCGGATACGTTTGCGGGCGCGATCATACTCGTGCTCGTCCGTAAATATGCGGGCAATGGCGAGCAGCGAAATAGCGACGCCAGCGTCGTCACCGCGCAGTCGATCCTCCTGATAGCTCTCCAGCAGATGTTCTAGTGCGTCTGGCGCGCCGTACTCTTTCAGAATTAGCGCCTTTAGGTGCAGGAATCGAGATCGCAGCGCCGGGGGCATGTCAGTGTCCGCCGCTGCGTTGAGTTCCTCGACCGCGTCCCGTGTTCGTCCGACCAACCGGAGCAGGTCTGCTTTCGTATTCCGCAGTTCCGCGATGAGCACCGCCGGACACTGGTTGTTCACAGCGAGCGCCACGGCTTCTGAGGCGGCGTCGATGGCAGCGTCCATCGCGTCTTGCTCTCGCCGCAGGTTCGCGAGCTGTCCGAGAAGGCGAGCCTGCGCTTCCTCTCTGTGCTCGGTGAGGCGCGGAAGCAGGTCGTTAGCGTCCCTCCAACGCTGTTCCGCCTCATCCAGTCTGCCAAGTTCCACGAGGCAGTCGATTTGCTGGGTAATGGCGGAGTGGAGGTTCCAGATGTGATCGGAATCTCCGACGAGCGCCTCGAGGTCGGTTTCGAGTTGCTGGTTCGCTGCCAGGCCAGCGCGGTAATCGCCGTGATTGGTCGCAATCGTGGCCACGTGCCCGCGCAGTATTACGCGCTCTATTCCGTTCGCGTGTGGCAGCAACAGTTCAATGGTTGGCTTGATGTCTTCGAGTCTGCCGTGTTCGCCGTACCAGCGGCTCGCGGCAACGCAGATCATTATCGCCGTAGCCCAATCTTCCAGTCGGATAGCCCAATCCAGGAGGCGCGAACCCATCTCTACTTTTACCGTACCGTGAGCTGCGAGCGTGAAAAATGCCGCGCACAGACGTTGAAAGATCGGGCGATGGTCGGATCGCCAGTTGGGGAACCAGCGCTCTCCAAGGAGCAAAAACTCCGGCGCGAGGAAAAGTGCATCCGGTCGGGTGAGGACGACCTTCGCTGCCACTGCATTCTCGATGCCCGCCACAACCGCGGGTGCGGCCATCTCGACGAAATCTTTTATCGTCTCCGCAAACTCGACACGGTTCTCGAAAGCGGTCGCGGCGACTCCCTCGCTGGCGAAGAGCCAGCTCGCAAACTGCGTGCCCTCCCGATTGAGTCGTCCCGCGCGTTCGGCCATCCTGTTCTCGCCCTCGAAACGCTCGACTGCCTCGCGCTCCGTGCGCCCGCAGATGAGGTCGTTCACGAAGCCCTGCATTCCCAGAAGTGGGTGCTTCTCAACTTGGAGTGCGAGGTCTTGGTCCCTGGCCGCGAGCAAGGTGTTCGCGAATCGCTGATCCATTCCGTCGCAATACACTAAGTTCTCAGTGGGCACGGGTACAAATGAGAAGGGATATGCGAGTCGGATAAGCTGCGCCCCAGGCACATTGAGGATCGGGACTCTATCGAGCAGTACGCGCCATCGAGTTGCTTGGCTCTGTGATCGTTGGACGAGTTCGGCCCAATGCCGAATCAATGCTTCTCCGCCACTTCCGATGGGAGCGAGCATCGTCGCTGGTTCCGCCCAGTGCGCGAAGCCATTTAACCAACCCAGGGTGAACTCCATTCCCGGGCACCGGGTCGCTGCCGGACCGGGCCGTCTCCGAGCGGCAGCGGTGACATGCAGCGATCGCGCGCGGCTCCGGTGGAGGTGCACCGTGTTGAAGAAGGAAAACTCATCGTCGTTGGAAATGGCGCGCACCGCCGCCATGGCGTCGTCAATGGTTTGGCCGCGGACGACTTCTCGGAGCAAACACTCAAGACTCTGGGTTGCCGTTGTGGTCCTGACGGGAAACGTGAACGCGATGACGTCAGCGGGGAGGACGCTGCCGTCACCGACGACTGATCCTCCGAGTCGTGCGCTTTCGCACGTCGAGAGCACCAAGAGCTCGCACCCGTACGATGCGCAAAGCGCGACTAGCCTAGCCGTTTGAAGATGCCCTTCATCCTGCAAGGACAGGTAGTGTTCACCTTGGAGATCATCGTAGTGCCCGTGTCCGGAGACGATGACGATATGCGGCCGGAAAGCATCTATCGTCACGGCCAAGCGTTGCGGTGATGAGTTGATCAGAAACTCGATCGGTATGTTGGCCGGGATCGTCTCCAGGAGCATGCAGCGTTCCTCGTCGAAGCGGAGGGCGCTATCGGTGCCCAAGCTCACATGCACTATGTTGACGACGGGATTTCGCCTTCTGCGAGGCGGGGCGGGTGCTTTCACTTCGCGCTTCAGATGACTGCCGCGCGCGCCGATGAGAAAGTGATCGTTGACTCTCAGAAGTTCCCACGGGAACTGCATGAGACGACACGCGGCCTGTGAGACCTTCACGTGCACGTATCGTGCCTCATCAGCCAGTCTAAGTTCTCCCCACGTTTCCGGCGCGGCGATCAGCGTCGCTAGTCGCTCGCCGACATGGTTGAGCAGGACGTCTCCTGGATCGTGGATGCCGATCGACTTCCATCGCAAAAGGCGCAGGTCCTCAAAGAAGCTCGCCGCAAGGTCTGGATTGACTTCCGTCGTGATCTCACGCGTACCAGAAACCACTTTGAACCCGTAGGCCTCGCTGTAATTCAACGGAACACCCAAACCATTCTGGTAAAGAATCCCAGACTACCCTGCGCCATCGCATCGTTCTGCTCTGCCGCTTTCTGGAACCAGTCGGCTGCTTGTCGATAATCGCGGCTGATGCCTTCACCACGAAAGTACATAAAGCCCGATACATTCTCTCCGATTGGATTTCCCTGTTCAGCCGCAAGCCGGAACCACCTTGCGGCCTCGAAATAGTCCCGCTGCACACCTTTCCCGCTCAAGTACAGATGGGCCAATTCGAGTTGTGCGGTCACAAGGCCATGCTCGGCCGCTTTTCGATACAATCCCGCCGCCTTCACGGGATCTCGGTGGACACCCTTTCCGTCCTCATACGCGTGCCCCAAGCTGCGATAAGCCTCAATGAGACTTGGTTTGCCGCCTTGCTGAACCATTTCAACGCCTCAGGATAATTCCGTACCGTGCCCTCGCCTTCAAAATACATCATTCCCAGGTTCTGCTGCGCGGCGCGGTTTCCCTGCTCTGCGGCGAGGCGGTAAAGGTTAAAGGCTTTAGTCGCATTTTTCGTGACACCAGCGCCACGCTCATATGCCACCCCTAAATCGTTTTGAGCTACTGCCAGACCTTGGGCGGCAGCTTGGCCATATAAATCTGCCGCTCGGGCGTCATCAAGTGGCACCCCCTCACCGTGTTTATACATATAAGCGAGGTTGCACTGAGCTTCTGGCAGTTGCTGCTCTGCCGCACTGCTAAACCAACGCACCGCCTCCCCATGATCCTTAGGTACTCCCTTTCCGCGCTCGTAAAGATACCCCACGCGATCCTGCGCTTCGGCGAACCCTTGTCGGGCCGCTTCTAGCCACCATCGCACCGCCTCCCCATCGTTCTTGGGCGCACCACTGCCAGCAGCGTAGGCATTAGCAACGCTGTATTGCGCGTATTTATCGCCAGCCTCAGCTTGTTGTAGAAGCTCGACGAACGGCACGGATCGATTCGCTACCGCACCCGCCAGATTCTCAGGGGGCACCGGAAGTGTGTCCTGAGCGTTAAGTAACATCGCAACCAGGAAGACAAAACTGTAAACCCAACATTGTCTGTTCGTGGCAACACCTTCCGATTTCGCTAACGCCAGCACCACCTAACGCGGAGGTGGCACAGCTCTAGACTGCCCGCGCTCTCGGATAGGATGCCCAGCGCCCTGCTGCGTCACCGGGACAGTTGGAACTTAGACCAAGGAACCCCCCAGCCAAAACTGATAAAACTTACAGTTCGCTTGGAGTAGGAAAGGTCGTCGCCTGCACCCCGACAACTGCATCAAGAGGCAGTTGAAACCGATCTTGAAGAAGCTCAGCTTCCTACCGGTCGAGTAAGGGATGCTATCTTAGCGTTGCATAGGAGCGGTGTGGGATACTAAGCCGCTTTGACTTTGTGCACGTCAACGTTAGGCGCGCCCGGCGCTGGTGGTGGGTCTTCGAATTACGGATAGGGATAGCCCTTAGCCAGCGCCGCCGCTAGTTTGGCATCGTGCCCGTAAATGTCATCGCTGAAATGAACGTCGCCGTTCTCATAAGCGAGTGCCGTCCCGTAAACGATGAAGACGGGGACGCGTTTCACCAGGCCCACGGTCTCGTTGTCTTTTCCACTCTGCATTCCTTGCTGCACTTTTTCCAGCGTCCAGCCGGGATTATTGCGCAGTACCCACGCAGTAAGTTCGGCAGGCTTTTCGACGCGAATGCAGCCGTGGCTGAAATCACGACGGGAGCGCGAGAACAGAGTCTGAGAAGGAGTGCTGTGCAGATAGACGTTGTGCTCGTTGGGGAAAATCAGCTTGGCGAGGCCCAGGGCATTGGTGGAGCCGGGCTTCTGCCGCACGGCTAACCTTCCCGCCCGCAGTTGAACCAATACCTCATCGGAGGTCTCTCCCGAAGTGACCACCCTACCGTCTTGCGTCGTCACCTCGTAGTTCTTGCGGGCAATGTAGCCGCGATCGCGCTGGATGGCCGGAACAATCTCGCTGCGGAGAATGCTGGGTGGAACATTCCAATAGGGCCGCAGGACAACGTAGGTCATGTCGCGAGTGAAGACGGGCGTCTGCGTACGCATCGCTTTCCCAACCACCACACGCATATCCATCACGACCTTGTTGTTTTCATCGAGGGCACGAAGCCGAAAATCGGGGATATTCACGATGATCGGCGGCGCTGAGAACTCAGCTGGCAACCAACGCCAACGCTCCAGCGTGAGCTGTATTTGGTGGACCCGGTCACGTAGTGGCACATTCAGTTGTTTGATGGTGGCAGAACCGAGGCGGCCATCGGCTTCGAGACCGTGGCGGCGCTGGAAGTGTTTGACCGCATCCAACAGCGAGCCCCCGTAGGTCTGAGGGTCTCCTGGAAGGGCGGCGTCCGGCGGGAGATCGCCCACGAGCCGCAAGATGCGGACCAGGCGTGGCACACCCGCGTAGGACTGGCCCGAATCGACGGGCTTCTTAACGTCCGGAAGCTTTTCCCCATCGTCAGTACGTGCCAGTTCAATGTAGCGCGCGAGCGCATGCTCAGTGCGGCGATAGCCGGCAAACGGAGGTTCCACACCATCCAAGACTGCTTGCAGGTCCGAAGCCGCCAGGATTCGGTCGCGTAGAAACTTCGCCAGGTCGTACTTCTTGTGTTCCACGCTCAGTCCGAAGTCGAAATGCTTTGGATTGATCCGTCCAATACGCAAAGCGGACACATAGCGCATGGTGCAGACGGTGAGCGCCACGTCAAAACGCGCGACAGCCGGGCCACTCGACGAGCCTTGCAGCGCGCGGATTCTTTCCTCCCATCGTGAAGAGTCGTAATCCTCCGGGTCGAGTCCGTTCTTCCCCGCGTCTCTGAATTGCCCGATCAGCGCCAGGGCCTGCGGCACCGGTTGCGAACCATGGACCCAGGCAGGTGCGTATCCTGCCGGCTTGTAGAATTCCTGGACCCCTTTCCGGTAGTCGCTGAAGTTCGGCCAGCGCATGCCTTCCAGGTTCCCGCTCGTGACCAGATTCTGGATGTCGGCTTGTTGCCCGGCGCTGATGCACGTCAAGGACACGACAAGAACTGCGGCTCCCCACCGGAAGCGTGTCAGGTTGCGCATGCGTCGGGTTCTCATCGCGGTTGCCCGGATCTCGTGGTGCATGGTTCGACCCCCCACTCGGCCAGCCCATATTCGTTGAGACACTCAAACAGACGCACTGGTACGGAAGGGTGCAATCTATAGGCAGATGTTCCCCCCCGGTAACTGGCAGAAATGGCAGTCACACGGGAATTGGCCGAGCCATCGGCGTGGCGCCCAGATCACATGCAAATCTGAAATATCCCCAGGTTAGGGTTGCCGACACTAACCGGGTGATCAGCGGGATACATAAACAGTCCACCGTCACAAAGGATCGACATGGAATTGATCCATACATACATCGCGACAGCCGATGCCGTCGATCGGCTCGAGGTGAGTCTCTGCGCCGGTCGTTTTAGTTGGCTCAAGCTGCGATTCTTGAATGAGAAAGGTAGACATGTTAGGTGGCTCGGTGGGGAGTGCAATTACGACCACGGGCGATTTCAGTGTATCCAATTCCTTGATAAGCTCATGCCAAGCCTTCGAGTTCCGCTTGGTAGCAAAAGGCTTTTCGAGATCGGCGAAATAGGAGAGAAAGTCCCTGCGCAGAGCGTCCGAGACGGGTTTGCCGCTCGTTTTGTCTAGCAACTTGGCGTAAGTTTGGTCAGCGAGTCTATAAGTGGCTGCTCCTGTGACTGCTCCAGTGTCAAGGTTGTCGTTGGGCAACTGAAGCCGGCCTTCCTGTTGCGCAAGGAGCAGCGCTCGATAGTGGTCCAAGGATTCGTTGAAGCTGCTCATATATAACTGTTCAACGGCTGGTGTGGGTGGTTTGAACGCGAGGCCGCTGAACGGGCCGACTTTGGGCATCATGCGCAAGAAAAATGCCTTGAGGCGGGCGAAGAAGCCCGGCGTTTCATAGAGGTGGCCCCACTCCTTGCGGTACCCCGATTTTGAGATGTTGTAGATGAATTCTTTCTTAGTCTCGCTGGGGCGGCTGTTCGTAATCTCATCCCTCTTGAGATGCCACGCCACTTTGGTCATGCCTGGAATAACGCTTGAAACAGAGTGGCGATAGCTGCCGATGGACAGATCCACACTGAAAAAGACGCTCGACATATCAAGCGAATAAGTCTTTGCGAATGCTCTTTCCAGGACCGGCTTTGAAACCTCAAAGCCAATAAAGTCATGATAGGCTTGGGGCGCGTAGTTCCCTTCGGCGACCTGGTCCACATCGAAGCCGTATTCCACCTTCATGTGCGCGGACGGTTTTTTCTCATAGGTAACCACGGGACCATATTTCTTCGCCAGCCCGGGATACATCATTGCAACTGCTCGGTTGGTGGCAAGTTCGTGACCCGAGGTGTCGGCAGCGTAATGCGACAGGGCACCCAAGGCGAATGCGTATTCATTAAGATCCATTGATTCTTCGATCAGAGCAAGTACAAAATCACCGCTGCGGACATAGTGCGTCAGGTCACTGAAGAAACGACTGCCGAACGGGTAGTAACCCATGTCCTGAATAATTGCACCGCCGTAGGCATAGGCGTGGGCCTTAAGCAATTCCTCCGGAGTTGCGTAAGGGAATCGGCTCAAGAGTAGGGGCTCAATGCCGGCCTTCCACGCAGCATCGATAATAGCCTCATGCGTAAGAACGGAATACCCCACGCAATCGGAGGCGCAGGACATTCCGAAGAGAAGTAAGAGGATCAGAGGCTCGGACAGGGAGAGCAAGGTGGACCGACTCCGCTGGCATCGTGTCTCCTGCAACCTCCCTTCGGGTTCCCCTTGGCTTCGTGACATTGATTCCTATCTGACGAGTTTCGTTTGGCTGTTAGCTGCTCGCTATGCCCTTTTTGACCAGGACTTTAACCTCAACCGCCGGTTCTCGGTTACGGAGCATGAGTACCCGATGGTAGGCGGTCCCCTGAGGTCCAGACACCGGCAGAAATGACAGGTTGGTCGCCGCCAGCCTCGTCCAGCCGGACGTGTCTATTTGCCTCTTTTTACGTTCTGGACGCGATTCCATGCGTGGGGCGGGCCAAATGCGCCCGAAATCGTCGCCCGTTCACCGCGAACAAAAGTTTTCGCGTTGTTCCGACAAGACCTCCGCAACTCTGGTAATCAATTTCCCAGAAGTCCGTTTGAACGAAGCCGCTAGCGCGGCGGACGCTTTCGCGTGCTCGAAGGAAACAATCTGGGAGGTTCCAGACTTTCCAGACCGGCGAGGCTTGAGGAAGGATCGGTCTTGCGGTACGATGA
>JBEKWX010000099.1:0-10329 GCA_049512675.1 Terriglobales bacterium
ACCTGCTCCACCAACTCACGCAGCGACAGCGTGGTCTTTCGCAGACCGTCGGTGCCCGACTCCAGCCGCGAAATGGTCAGCAGGCGCTGGATCAGTTGATTCAGCCGGTCGGCCTCGAGCTCGATCCGGTTCAGCGAAAGTTCGAGTTCCGGCGCGGCTTCCGGTCCAACCTCGGACGCCGCCCGCTGCCGCGCCAGCCCGAGCGCCACACTCAGCCGGGCCAGCGGAGATCGCAATTCATGCGAAACATCCTTCAGCAGCCGCGATTGCGAGTCCACCAGGCCTTCGATCCGTTCGGCCATGCGGTCAAAATCGCGCATCAACTCTGTCAGTTCGTCGCGCCGGCCACCCGACGGCGCGCCCGCGCGCGCGCTCAAGTCGCCCGCCGCCAGGCTCTGCGCCGCCTTGCGCAAACGCGTCACGGGACTGGTCACCGACCATGACAGCAGGTAGCACACCAGACCCGACAAAATTACCGCGATGCCCAGCAAAGGAATGTCATTCGGTCCGAAAAACGCCCTCGGTCCCGGCGGCAGTTCCAACACCAGCGTGTACCGTTTTCCATCCAGCGTCAGAGACTGGCGCATGATGCGGTCGGGCAACAGACTGTCTATCCAACTATGGTGACGGGGTGATCCGATGCGCGGAGGCCCACTCTGCGACGAGCTACCCTGCGACGAGGCACCGGGCGACGAGCCGATTTGAGATGATCCGGCCTGAGCTGGCCCGCTCTGAGCTGTGCCGCCCTCCTCGATCCAGGATGGCACATGCCGACCCGAAAGTTCGTGGCCGGCGGGATCAAAAACGAAGGCCCGCACGTGCTGCGTGCGCCAAAGTTCTTCCAGATAGTCGTGGACGGCGCGTTGTCCACCAGTTTGGTAGGCATTCACCGCCTCCGCCAAAGTTTGCGGCGCCTGATTCTCAATTCCATGCCGCGTCGGCCGCAGGGCAATGGTTACCACAATCGCCAGCACCAACGACAGCGCCAGCGCTGCCCAGAACGAGAGGAAGATCTTTAGGAAAAGGCTCTTCATAATGATCGGGTCATCGGGCCATCGGGTCATCGAGAGTCCAAGCCTTTGATCTTCGATGACCCGATGGCCCGATCACCCGATTATTTCTTCGCTCTCGCCGCCGGCCGCGCAAACATGTACCCCACTCCTCGAATTGTTTTGATGTGGTCTCCGTCTTCTTCGGAGTCGCCCAATTTTCGTCGCACCTTGCTGACGTGCATGTCAATGCTGCGATCAAACGGCATGAACTTCCGGCTGAGTACGGCGTTCACCAACCGCTCCCGCGTTACCACTCGCCCCGCCTCGCGCAGCAGCACCTCCAGCAGATTGAATTCCACCGAAGTCAGATCGACCGGTTGCCCCGCCCGCTGCACACTGCGCGTCGCCGGATCCAGTTCCACGTCGCCCACGCTCAACACTTCCGGCACTACGTCCGCCGCCCTGACCGGTTTGGTGCGGCGCAGGATGGCGCGGATTCGCGCCACCAACTCCCGCGGGTTAAACGGCTTCGGAAGATAATCGTCCGCTCCGATTTCGAGTCCCACGATGCGGTCCACGTCCTCGCCGCGCGCGGTAAGAAGGAGCACCGGAATCTTCGACACGCTGCGAATCCGCCGCAGCACCTCGAAGCCATTAATCCCCGGCAGCATGACGTCGAGCACCACCAGGGCATACTCGTTGGTCAGCGCCTGCTGCAGTCCCTGCTCGCCGTCGTGGACGGCCTTGAGGCTGAACCCCTCGGCCGTCAGGTATTCCTGCACCAGAGCGCACAACTCGACGTCGTCATCCACCACCAGTACGTGATCCATTCTCTTAATCATCTAACACCTTCGCTGGCCTTCAGTCGGTAAAGATTTGTGATTGCTGAAACGCTGCTAGCTACTAGCTTCTAGCTTCTGGCTTGAACCGATTCAGCCAGCAGCTAGTAGCTAGAAGCCAGTAGCCGCCTTTACAAAACTTTACCGCGATTGACCGATTCTTTACCCCATATTCTTTCGAACGGTGTTCTTATCAGCATAGACGTTCGGGTTCTCCCGGACCCTATGAGATCAAGAAGGTCAAAGGAGATCCAATGAAATCGACTCATATTCGCATTCTCACAATCGGCGCTGTTGTGCTGCTGGTAGCGGCAGCGGCGATTGCGGAAGGCAGACACGGTTATGGTGGCCCCGGCGGCAGCTTTCGCCACATGCTCAGGCAGCTCGATCTGACCAGCTCGCAACAGGACCAGGTTAAGGCGATCTTTGCAAAAGAGAAGCCAACCCTGCAGCCGCTGATGCAGCAGATGCGCCAAAACCACAGCGCCATGGTTGCGCTTGAGGCCAGCGGCCCGTTCGATGAAGCCAAGACGACCGCCCTCGCCACGCAAAACTCGCAGACCATGATCCAACTGCAGGTCGAGCATGCCCGGATCAAGTCCGAAATAATGCGAATTCTGACCGCCGATCAGAAAGCCAAACTGGCTCAGATGGAGGCCAATCGCGAGGCACGCATGAGTAAACACACTCCGCCTCCGCCCGCGAACTAGCTATTGGTGTGGAGACGCGGCAAGCCGCGTCTCTACTGAAATTTCTCTCCTTCCCGGGTGGGAACGGAACGCCAACCTCCGTCCCGCCCGGCTTTTTCACTCGTGGAGAAACCGGGAGAAGCCGATGGAACGCGCCGACCTGCTTTACTCCGGATTGATGTTCGCCGCCGTTATGCTATCGCTCTGGACCGCGCTGCTGCTCACGGCCGCCTTCGTTGCCCTCGCACCTTCTCTCGAAAAATCCTCGCTCGGAAAATCCGCACCCACCACTGCTACAATTTCATCTACAAAGCTTCATGGTGCCGAAGAAACTACGCCCGCTCGTTCCCTATCTGAAGCGTTACCGCGCCGGTCTCGTCTGGGGCGGGCTCTGCGTCTTACTTACTAACGGCATCTGGATACTATTCCCGCAAGTCCTTCGCCGCGCCGTCAACGATCTTAACTCGGGCGTGACCCGCCAGAAACTTCTCACCTACTCCCTGGTTATCATCGCCATCGCTCTGTTCAAGGGAATCTTCCAATTTCTGACGCGCTGGGTGGTCATCGGAATCTCGCGCGATATCGAGTTCGATCTGCGCAACGATCTGTTCGCGCACCTTGAGCGCCTCTCCTACTCCTACTATCAGCGTAACCGCACGGGCGACATTATGGCGCGCGCCACCAACGATCTGAACGCGGTGCGGATGCTGCTTGGCCCGGCCATCATGTACTCGGCCAACACCATCGTGTTCACCGCCGGCGCTCTCGGCTTCATGCTCGCCATCAGCCCCAAGCTGACCATCTACGCTTTTCTGCCGCTGCCCATCGCCAGCATCGTTATTCAGTATTTCGGCCGCCGCATTCACGAGCGCTTCGAACGCATTCAGGCCATGTTTTCGGACATTTCGGCCCGCGCCCAGGAGAACTTTTCTGGCGCCCGCGTCATCCGCGCCTATGTGCAGGAGCAGGCCGAGATTGCCGCCTTCGAGGGGGCCAACCGGGAATACATTCGCCGGAGCCTCGGCCTGGTCCGCCTGATGGGAATGCTCTGGCCCACGCTGGAACTCATGCTTGGCGCCGCCGTTGTTATAGTGCTCTGGATGGGCGGAAGCCAAGTGACAAGCGGCCACAGTGAGGCGCACCTGGTTTCTTATTTAGGAACAACTACGACCCTTTCGCTCTCGGGCTCGATGGACGTTGGCGCTTTTGTTGCCTTCAACACCTACATGATGCAACTCACCTGGCCGGTCATCGCGCTCGGATGGGTCATTAACATCTTCCAACGCGGAACCGCATCCATGGTGCGCATCGAGGAAATCCTTTCCCAGAAACCCGAGATCGCCGACGAAAACCAAGCTTCGAGCCACGAGCCGCGAGCTGCGAGCAAGCAGGCTGCTCGAAGCTCGCAGCCCGAAGCTCGTGGCCTCATCGCTGAAATCGAATTCTGCAGTCTCAACTTTGCCTACAACGGCACCTCTGTTCTTAAGGACATCAACCTGCGCATTCCCGCCGGCTCCAGCCTTGCCATCGTCGGGCCCACTGGCTCCGGCAAGACTACGCTTGTCAACCTTATTCCACGCGTCTACGACGCCGCGCCCGGCTCCGTCCTCATCGACGGCCGCCCCGTCCGCCAATTTCCTCTCGACTCGTTGCGCCGACACATCGGCTTCGTGCCGCAGGAGACATTCCTTTTCAGCGACACCATCCGCGAAAACATCGCCTTCGGAATGTCAGAGGAAGATTCGCACCTAGCCGGCGACGCCGCACTCGACCAGATCAAGGCCGCCGCCGAAGCCGCCAGCATTGCCCAGGACATCGCCAGTTTCCCCGAAGGCTACAACACCATGGTGGGCGAACGTGGCATCACTCTTTCCGGAGGCCAGAAGCAGCGCACCGCCATCGCCCGCGCCCTGCTCCGCAGCCCCCGAATCCTCATTCTCGACGATGCCCTCTCCAGCGTGGACACCCACACTGAGGATAAGATTCTCAACCATCTCCGCGAAATCATGCGCGGACGCACTACCATCTTCATCTCCCACCGCGTTTCCACCGTCCGCAACGCCGACGCGATCGCCGTCCTTCACCAAGGACGCATCGTGGAGATGGGCACCCACGAACAACTTATCGCCCGCAACGGTTATTACACCGATCTTTATAACAAGCAGCTGCTGGAAGAAGAGCTAGAAGAAGTCTAGCCCGTGGGTGTGGGGCGGGCCCTCGCTTCGACTTTGCTTCGGCAGGCGCTGTTCGCCAAGGGTTGACGCGGAACAGATGCGAAACATTCGTGTCTGGTTACCAAAGTAATCTAGCAGTTGCGAATTATGTACATCCGTGCGGAATATCTTGATCTGACGCGGAGAAGCAGAGATAATACTTTCAGTCCCCCGACAATCTTGCTGTGCCACGGAGTAACCATGCGACCCTCGCCATCCGCTTTGCGGTCTTTTTCGCGCCTTTCAACATTCATTCTCTGCATCCTGATCTTCTCGACCTTCAGCTTTGCCGCCCCGCCTGATCGCATCGCCGGGCCCATCGCCTCCGGTCAGCTCATCAAGCTTTCGGCGGGTGTCCCGATGAGGGCGCAGGCGCAGTACGATCGGGGCCCAGTCGATCCGTCGCTCAAGCTCAGCTATATGACGCTGCTCACCGTGCCCTCGGCCAGCCAGCGGGAAGCGCTCGACCAGCTTCTGGCGGAGCAGCAGAATCGCAACTCGCCGCTCTATCACAAGTGGCTCACACCCGAGCAGTATGCCGACCGCTTTGGCCTCAGCCCCAACGACATTCAGAAGCTCACCACTTGGCTCCAGTCTCAGGGCTTCAGCGTTCACAATGTCGCTCGCGGCCAGAATTGGATCGTCTTCAGCGGAACCGCCGCGCAGGCCGAGAAAACCTTCCAGACCGAGATACACAATTTCGACGTCGACGGAACGGCGCGTTTCTCCAACACCACTCCGGCCTCGATTCCCGCCGCGCTCTCGGGCGTGGTGACCGGAATTCGCGGGTTGAGCAATTTTCCTGCGAAATCGAATCTCCAGCGCAGGAAACCCAGCTACACTCTCCCCGTCACCGGCGGCTCTGTGCTCTATCTCGCACCCGGTGACATTAAAACCATCTACGACATCCCCTCGAGCATGGACGGCACGGGACAGACGCTGGCAGTCATGGGCGAGACCGATGTGTACCTCGACGACCTGAATAACTTCCGGAGCGGCTTCGGCTTCTCGACCATCCCGACCACCGGCGCGGGCTCCTGCGCCACTGACGGCAGCGGTCTCATTATCGCCCCTTGCACCACGACCGCCGCAGGGGCGGCGTTCCAGTACGTGCTGCTGGGCACCGACCCCGGGAAACCGGATACCATCCAGGACGATTTGATCGAAGCCGATCTCGATCTCGAATGGACGGCCGCAACCGCTCCCAATGCGCAAATCATTTATGTCAACGCTCCCGATCCCACGGGCAACGGCGTCTGGGATTCCTGGTACTACGCCGTCGATAACAAAGTGTCGCCGGTCATTACCCTGAGCTACGGCATTTGCGAACTTGGCGAGGCGCTCACCCCCGGCGGCCAGGGGACCATCAGCCCAAACGAAGGGACCTTCTCTTCCGACGAAGCGGAGTTGATAAAGGCGAACTCGTTTGGCATCACGTTCCTGAATGCAAGCGGCGACAGCGGCGCGGCCGGATGTGATCCGAATACGGCAACGGTGGCCACCGGCGGCCTAGCTGTGCTCTATCCCGCCAGCAGCCCCGAAGTCACTGGCGTCGGCGGGACTGCGACAACCATCAATGAGATCATTGCCCCGAACGCCAGCACGTACTGGTATCCGGCCAACGACACCAATGGCAATACCAATGGCGGCTCAGCTATCTCCTACATTCCCGAAGCCCCGTGGAACGACGACTTTGAAATCGGCGCCTACTGCGTCGCCAACCCCAGCACTGCGTACTGCGAAAGCTTATATACTGACTATGGGGTCACGAACGCCCAGACGGCACAGACAGCCTTTGGCATATCGTCTACCGGCGGCGGCTTCAGCAGTTGCACTAGCATCAACGCCAACACCGGAGAGTGCACGGGCGGCTTTACTCAACCGCCGTGGCAGACCGTGACCGTCCCCAACGTGACCCTCCCCACGGGCCAGACCAGTGCGCGCTACGTGCCTGACGTCTCTTTGCTGGCTTCACCAAACTATCCCAGCTACATTTTTTGCACGCAATTGTCGGAACTCGGCGACACTGGCTCCGGAAGCAGCTGTGCTCCCGGCGGCACCACTGGCATTGTCAATGCACTCAACATCCCCTTCCCCGGTACCAGCGTCATCGGCGGCACTTCCGCCTCCGCGCAAGTTTTTGGCGGCATGGTGGTCCTACTGAACCAGTACATGGTGAAGAACGGAGTTCAAAGCGCGCCCGGCTTGGGCAATATCAACCCCAATCTGTATCAGATCGCGATCGCCAATCCCACCGCGTTTCATCAGGTGACCGCCAGCGATTACCCCGCCCTCAACCCCGGCAGCAACCAAGTCTATTGTTCGGCGGGCACTCCCTCAGGTCAGCCGGTAGCGCTTCAGTGTCCAGCTGCGGTGGCACCGGCGACGGAAGGGCTCTTCGGCTACCTTTCCGCGAACGCCGATGCCACCACGGGCTACAATCTGGTGACCGGCCTCGGCTCGGTCGATCTTAACGAACTCGCCACAGTATGGGAGAGCTCGAAGACCAAACCCTCAATCACGGTAACGGCCTTGCCGACACATATCACTCAGGGCGCAAGCGTAACTCTCACTGCGACGGTGTCTCCTTCGCTTACCACTGGTGAGGCCACTGGTCTGGTAAGTTTCTTCAATAACGGCTCCGCGACCGCACTCGGCACCGGTACCCTGAACGGCAGTGGTGTCGCCACTCTCGCCACAACCAGTCTGCCAGCAGGCACCGACAGCATTACCGCTTCCTACGCCGGCGACCTCTACAACCAGCCATCCACAACCGCCACGCCGGCAGTCGTGACTGTCGCCAGCCCGAGCTTCACCTGGACAACCACCAGTACTTCGCATACGGTTCTGGCGGGACAGACGACCCTCGGGTATGACTTCACTGCCACACCCACTGGCGGGGCGACTACTTTTGCCGGTCAGGTCACGTTTAGTTGCAGCTTCTCTCCCGTAGACCCGACACTGACCAACAGTAGTTGCGTCTTCAATCCGCCGTCAATCGCGGCTGGAACGCTCTCCACCGGGACTGCGGTTTCAATGACCATAACGAGCGCAGGCCCGAATAGCGGGACGGGAGCGGCAGTGCGCCGCCGAGCTGACAACCGCTCTCCGTGGCTCCCATTGACGCTGCCCATCGCGGGCGTGGCGATGCTGGGCCTGATGCGCGGGAAAGTAAGCAGGAAGGCATCGAAGCATTTGGCGATCGCCCTCTTGTGTTTCTCGCTCATTCTCTTCGGGTTCATGGTCGCCTGCGGCGGCGGATCGAGCTCGCCGCCGCCACCGCCGGCGCCTAGCGTAACCGTCAGTCCGAGCGCAACCGTAAATCTCTATGCCGACGAAGCGGGAAACGCATGGCCCGTTAGCGCAACCCAACAACAATTCTCAGCCACAGTCAACAACTCCACCAATCAGACCGTGACCTGGGCGGTCACCGGCGGGAACGCGAATGGGACGATTACTTCCTCCGGACTCTACACGTCGCCGGTAACCGTACCGAACCCGGCGACGGTCACCGTGACGGCCACGTCGACAGTAGCGACGACGCCGGGATCGGGCACTGTCGACATCCTGACCCCGACTGGCAATGGGGCCTTACCGGCGACGTACACCGTTACCGTAACGGCGACCGAGGTCGGCGTTGCTCCGGAGCAGCTGCCGGTGACGCTGAAAGTAGAGTAGGGTACGTTTTTGTAGTTGGCTAGTTTGTAATTTTGGGCGCGGAGAGGTTCCGCGCCCTTTTTCTTTTGGTGCGCGCCCTGCGAGCTGCTGGGCTGGAATCGATTTGCAGCCCTCCTGCCGTTCAGCGCGCAATTCAACCGCACCCGCTTCGGCGGTGATGAGAATCTGGATTTTGACGCGCTCCTAAACAGCGAGCTTGGACGGGTAACCCTCCGAGAGTTTAGGATGGACGCGACACCCTGGCCGCCCGGCGGCGATGCCGATGAGATGTCGATCACGCAGGACTGTGACTGGGATCACCAAAGAAGGCGCTCGTCCCGTGTACTTATACTTGGCTGGGGGCCGTCGAACGCGGTATTGTGATTCCGCTTCACAAGAAGATCGGTGGCTGTTCGGTCGGGACCGCGTGGCCCCCCACACACAAAGGAGCTTGACATGAAGCGATCTTTTTTTCTGTTCCTTCTGTTCTCGTTGGCGATTTCCGCAGTCTTGTTCTGGGCGGGGTGCTCCAAGGGCCCGGAGAGCAACACGTTCAAGATTGGCGTCATTACCTCGCTTACCGGCAGCAACGCCGCGTTTGGCCAGGCGCACAAAAACGGCTACACCATTGCTCTGCAAGAGATCAACGCCCGGGGCGGGCTGCTCGGCAAGAAGGTCGAGCTCGATTACTACGACGATCAGAGCCGTCCTGACCAAGCGGTGCAGGGCGTCTCGAAACTGGTGGACCAGGACCACGTGCCCATCGTGCTGGGGGCCTACTCCTCGGAGAGCACGCGCGCTATCGTGCCCGTGGTGACGCAGAAACAGATTCCGCTGATCATTCCCACCGCGGTCGCGGACAACGTAATGGAAAGCAACTCGCCGTGGATCTTCCGGATCTGCGCCGGTTCAGGCTCATTCGCCGCAGCGACATTGGATTTCCTGAAGAACAATGGCGACCCCAAGAAGCTGGCCATCGTGTACGAGAATACGAACTTCGGCCAGGCGAACAACAAGTCGATGACCGCGGCGGCGAGCGCTGCGGGGCTGGACCTGGTGGACACCGAGGCCTACCAGGCGAGTTCGCCGGACTACAAATCGCTGTTGCAGCGGGTGAAGGGAAAGAATCCGGAAGTGATCTACTTCGCTTCGTATCTGCTCGACGCGAGCACGCTCATGCGGCAGTCGGAACAGCTCAATCTGAACCCGAAGTACTACACCTCGGCGGGAACGGGTTTTGCGGCGGCGGAATTTCCTACTGCGGATAAAGGAGCAGGCAAGTATGCCGAGTACACGTTCTCGGTCTCGCAGTGGCTGCCCTCGGCCAAGTGGAAGGGTTCGGCGGAATTTGACCAGAAATATTTCGCACTGGCCGGCTCGCATCCCGCCTATCACGGCATGGAGGCTTACGCAGTGCTGATAGCGGCAGCGGCTGCCATCGACATCGCGAAGTCCGACCAGCCGACGGCAATTCGCGATGCCATCAAGCAGCTGAACCTCGCGGAAACGCCGTTCGGCCCGGTGAAGTTCGATGCCCGCGGGCAGAACTTGCATCCGGTGCTCGTCACCCAGGTGCAGGGCGGGCAATACAAAGTGGTTTGGCCCCTCGATGCGGCGGAGAGTAAGCCCATCGTTCCAGCGCCCGAGTGGTCGAAGCGAAAATGATGTTGCGCTGGGCAGGGGAACCGAAGTAAAGTCGGCCCACGCCGCGCTCAGTCGGATGCGTGTGCCCGGCTGCGCGCCGAGAACGTTTCAGGGACCCTATGGTCAACTGGTTCTATATCCCGCTGCAAGGGATCCTCAACGGTCTGCTGACCGGTGCGCTCTATGCGCTCATTGGGATGGGTATGGCTCTCATCTTCGGTGTGATGCGCATTGTGAACTTCGCTCATGGTGCGTTTCTGATGATGGGCATGTACGCCACCTACGTGGTGTTTCA
>JBEKWX010000100.1:0-10296 GCA_049512675.1 Terriglobales bacterium
GCCTGCCACTTTTTCTGCTTCCGCTGCTGCGGCAGAATCAGCAGGAAGTAAAAAATGGCAAAGATGAACAGCAGCGGCGCCAGTCCGAGCAGACTCGTGCCCCCGGGTAGCTGCAACCAAAACGCCAATCCGCCACTCATACCAGACGACATCCCGGACAAAATGATTTCCACCGCCAAGTCGATCCTGTGTAACGAAATATGTGACGAAATACCTGACTAAAACCGCGCCGCAGCCCGACCCGCCCTCTTCGGGCCAGCCGAACGCAACTCGGCAAAAGTTTGCTTCTTTCGCCGCTGAACCTTCCCCTGCGTGGCTTCGGGAATTCTTTTCTTCTTTGGCCGGAGGATCCTACAGCTTGCAGGCTAGAACCGGCGAGGCCGCGCCCCGGTTTCGATCGGTACGGCACTGAAAGAAACGTACCTTATCCCTAAGTTAAATAGAATGCCGGACGGCTAGCAACGTGTCAAGGACACCACGCCGAATTTACATGCGGGAAAGGCGCCAACCGCGTGACTGTGACCTCCGTCGATCAACGTTGATGTAGAGCGGGCCGCCCCCGCCCGGCTGGGTTCGTGTGGTGACGGGACTCTGCCCCGTCCAAGCCGAGCATCGGGGTCCCCGTCAAGCCCGGTGTTGACTTGACGGGTGGAGCAGCTCGGCACTTCCTAGACTCTGGACTCGCAGAGTCAGCCAGCCGCGTGGCCTGCCCGTATCCACGCCCGGACGGTTCGCATAGTGGCCAGGTAATAGTGCAGGTTGTGGACCGTATTCAAAACCTGCGCCAGCAGTTCGTTCGCGGCGTAAAGATGTCGCAGATAGGCCCGAGAATAACGCTGGCAGACGCGGCAGTCGCAGGCGGCATCGAGCGCGCTTTCGTCCTGAGCGTACTTGGCCTGCTTGATCGAAACTTTGCCTTCCGAAGTAAACAGCAATCCGTGGCGGGCGGCCCGGGTAGGAAGCACGCAATCCATCATGTCGACGCCCGACTGCGCGTACTGGGCGATCTCTTCCGGAGTGCCAACCCCCATCAGATACCGCGGCTGGTTCGAGGGAAGATGTTCAAGCGTGGATAAGACGATGTCGCGAGTAAGCTCGCGAGGTTCGCCAACGCTGAGGCCGCCGATAGCATATCCAGGGAACCCGATGTCGATGGTCCGCTCGGCGGATTCGCGACGCAACTCAGGCTCCATTCCGCCCTGCACGATGCCAAAAAGCGCTTGGGTTTGTTCATTCCAATACTCTTTGGAAGAATTGTCATCCTGAGCGAAGCGAAGGACCTGCTTTTCCTGAAAGCTGAGAGCTGAGAGCCGAGAGCTTCTCCAGGGCACCTCGTGCTTGTGTGCTTCAAAATAATTCTTGCAGCGCTCAGCCCAGCGCAACGTCAACTCCATCGACGCGCGCACGCGCTGGGCGTCGGCCGGATACTCGGTGCATTCGTCGAAGGCCATGATGATGTCGGCTCCCAATCCAATCTGCGCTTCCATGGCTTTTTCGGGACTAAGAAAATGCGGAGAGCCGTCCAGGTGCGAGCGGAACGCCACGCCCTCTTCGCTGACTTTCCGAAGATCGTTCAGGCTGAAAACTTGGAAACCACCCGAGTCTGTGAGGATAGCTCGATCCCACGACATGAACCGGTGCAGCCCGCCCATCTGGCGAATCGTTTCAACTCCAGGGCGCAGATAAAGATGATACGTATTGCCGAGCAGAATCTGGACGTCAAGTTCTTCAAGCACATCCTGCGAGACGCCCTTGACCGAAGCCAGGGTTCCGACCGGCATGAACACAGGCGTCTCCACTTCTCCGTGAGTAGCGATGAGCTTGCCGGCGCGGGCGGAGCCGCGGGTAGCTTCAATCTGCAGTCGAACAGGCACGGGTGGATTCTAACGGAAGATAGTCGCAAATCCTCTTTCGATCCTCCGTGTTCCCCGTCGTAATGGCTTTCCCCCGTGTCCTCTGTGGTAAAAAGGGTAGCTGCTGTCGCCGACGATTCGCCGCGTGGCGGTCAGTTATACGGTCGGTATTGGCTGGAAGTAGAGGTAACCGGGACCGGAATCCCGTTCTTATGTCGAAACCTCACATGCTGAAGCGCAAAACGGCTTTCCCTCCAGACGACACTCTCTTTGGCGTCAAAAAGCGGAAGCCGGTCCCGCATGAATTCGTGCTCGACGCGCTCGCGCCGCTGTCGCCCCGGACGCGCCCCATGTTCGGCTGCCTCGCGATCTATGTGGAAGACAAGATTGTCCTCATCCTCAGGAACAAAGACAAACCTGACCAGACGACGGATAACGGGGTGTGGCTCGCCACCACCGAGGAGCACCACCAAAGTCTGCGGCGGGACTTCCCCAGCATGCGATCGATCAAAGTGCTGGGAAAGAAAGTGACGGGCTGGCAGGTCCTTCCCGCCGATGCGGAGGATTTCGAGGAAGCTGCGTTGCGTTCCTGCGAACTCGTTCTCGCAGGGGATCCTCGAATCGGAAAGGTGCCGGGAGCCCGGCGCGCGAAGCCATCCGGAAAGGCCGCGAAAAAGCGCGCCCGCTAGCCCGGACCGCCATCGCTGATTTTTTAGCGAGATTCCTAGGGAAGTTCTGATTAAGTCCCGGTGTCCTCCGTGCACCCCTGAGTACCCTGTTGTTAATGCCTTTTGCCGACACCTAATCAGAGTTTCCCTAACGTGATTGCTCACGAAAGATGCGCGAAGTATCGGAGGGAAACTCGACCATCGTCATGCCCGCATTCCCGCGATCGAGATCTTCATCCTTGCCGAGAAAAGCATAGCGCTGGCGCAAGTCCTGCGAGTCCCTGTCGAAGATACTCCAGTTTTCGCCCGCCACCACTTTGAGCACCTTGCCTTCGCGCTGCCACGCGGCCATCTGTTCGCGGATCGCAGTGCGGATGGCTCCACCCTTCCCCGAAGATCCGTAGCCGTGAATGATTTTCACCACCGGCCCACTCGCTCCCCGCGGCGCATGCAACGACTCCAGCAATCGCCGCTTTGCCTGCTCGACCGTCGGCATCCCCGCCTTAAGGTTCAGAACAATCAGTTTTGTTTGTAAAGGCGCGGCCACGACATGTATTCTACGAGCCGCGACGCTCATGTGGGGACGGGGCTCCGCCCCGTCCAGGCCGAGCGAAGCTCGGCAGACGCGGAGAAGTGACGGACGGGTTTCATCGCCCCGGGTAACTAAATACCGCCCGCGACAAATTACGCCAGCCCTCGCAGCCGGCTCTTCAGTTCGTCTGGATGCACCGCAAATTCGATGGCTTCCTCCCGCTCCAGGTGTCCGCCCTTCACAAGCCGTGCCAGCGACTCCTCCAAGGTGATCGATCCCTTCCCCTTGGTCATCGTGATCTCCTGGTTCAGGTGTTGCAGCGCGTTGTGGCGGATGTGCTGGCGCGCCCCGTATCCAATCATCAGCAGCTCAACCGCCGGAACGCGCCCGCCCTTGCGGCTCGGCAACAGTATCTGCGTCAAGACCGCGGAGATCGCCATCGCCAGTTCCTGCCGAATCGTGCTCTGCCGTTCCACCGGGAACGAATCGGAGATGCGCGAGATGGCAGATGCCACGTCGGTAGTGTGCAGCGTCGAGAGCACCAGATGCCCAGTCTCGGCAGCCGAAACCGCAATAGCCATGCTCTCCGGATCGCGCATCTCGCCGACCACGAGCACGTCCGGCGCCTGGCGCAGTGCCGCCCGCAGAGCCGTGGGAAAGTCGGGCGCGTCCGTTCCGACCTCGACTTGCTCGATCACACTACGCATGTGCGCGTGCTCGTATTCCACAGGATCTTCGATGGTCACGATGTGGCGCGCATCGCGCTGGTTGATCTCGTTGACCAGCGCTGCCAGGGTAGTGGATTTCCCAGCGCCCGCCGCGCCTCCGATCAGCACCAGCCCGCGACGCAGCCCCGCCAGATTGCCGACCTCGACCGGAAGTCCCAGTTCGCCGAGCGACGGAACCTTCATCGGCAGCGCGCGGATGGTGGCCGCGGCGTGACCGCGCTCGCGATGCAGGTTAATGCGGAATCGTCCCAGGCCGGCAATTCGATAAGAAGAATCGGCGATCTGCACAGCGCCATACTGTCCGGCGGCGACCGGCGTCAGAATCGGCTGGACCAGAGATTCGATTTCCAAGCCATCCAGCGGATCGTCTCCGATCTTCTCGACCTCTCCGTTCTTACGAATCGAGGCCGCAACTCCGTGAACCAGCAGCAGGTCACTGCCCCCGCGCCGCAGCAGCTCCGCCAGAAAACCATGCAGCTTAGTGTCCTCAGCCAATGCAGTCGTCCCTCCGGTTCGAGCGTCAGCAAAAAATCACGTAGGGACGGCCGCCCTCGGCCGTCCAGCCGAGCACAGCTCGGCAGGCTTCTAACTCTCTCACTAAATTTTACTTCTTCACCCGCGCCGTCTCCTTCTCGCCCACCCGTTCGCTGACCTTAAAAGTCATCTTGCCCGCCTTCTTATCCGCGTCCACCACCACATGGTCCCCATGCAGCACCTCGCCGTCCAGAATTTTCAGCGCCAGCGGATCCTGCACCAGCTTCTGAATAGCCCGCTTCAGCGGACGCGCTCCAAAATTAGGATCGTAGCCTTCGGTGAAAAGCAACTCCTTGGCCGCGTCGGTCAGCTCCAGAGAAATCTTGCGGTCGGCAAGCAGTCGGCGCAAATCTTCAAGCCGCAGCTCGACAATTTTCACCAGCTGTTCCTTGCCCAGCGGATGGAAGATGATGATGTCGTCCACGCGATTCAGGAACTCAGGCTTGAAATGCGCGTGCAGCGCGTCCAGCACCTGCTTCGAGGCACGCTCGAAGCCCTCAGCGGTGCGAATGTTTTCCGATTGCAAATAGGACGAGCCCAGGTTCGAGGTCATGATGATGACCGTATTCTTGAAGTCCACCTTGCGGCCCTTGCCGTCGGTGAGGCGCCCATCATCCATGATCTGCAACAGGATGTTGAACACATCGGGGTGCGCTTTCTCGATTTCGTCAAAGAGCACGACCGCGTAAGGATGCCGCCGCACCTGCTCAGTGAGCTGTCCGCCCTCTTCGTAGCCAACGTATCCCGGAGGCGCGCCAATCAGACGCGACACGGCATGCTTCTCCATGTATTCGGACATGTCGATGCGCACCATGGCGCGCTCGTCGTCAAAAAGAAATTCAGCGAGCGCGCGCGCCAGTTCAGTCTTGCCGACGCCGGTTGGCCCCAGAAAAATAAAAGACCCGATCGGCCGCTTGGGATCGCTCAACCCGGCGCGCGAGCGGCGGATGGCATTGGCCACACGTTCGAGCGCCGCATCCTGTCCGATAACGCGCAGCCGCAGCCGGTCTTCCATGTTGATAAGCTTCTTGACCTCGCCCTCGAGCATCTTGGAAACCGGAATGCCGGTCCACTTGGAGACGATGCGGGCAACGTCTTCCTCATCGACTTCTTCTTTCAACATGCGGTGTCCGGCCTTGCCGTCGATCTGCGCGGTGACTTTTTTCAGTTCTTCTTCAGTGTTGCGGATGAGCCCATAGCGGATCTGCGCCACGCGCTCCAGATTTCCTTTGCGCTCCTCGGCCGCTTCTTCGATCTTGAGCTGCTCCAGTTTCTCTTTCAGGGCGCGGGCGCGCGCGATGACATCTTTTTCCTGCTTCCACTTGGCTTTAAGAGCATTTGATTGTTCACGAATGCCGGCCAATTCTTTCTCGACGTGAGCAAGGCGCTCTTTCGAATTAGCGTCGTCTTCTTTCTTCAGCGCCTGCTTTTCGATTTCGAGTTGCGTGGCCCTCCGTTCGAGCTGATCGATTTCCGTGGGCATGGAATCGATCTGGATGCGCAGCGAACTGGCGGCCTCGTCGATCAGGTCAATCGCTTTGTCGGGCAGGAAACGGTCGGAAATATAGCGATGCGAGAGCGTCGCCGCCGCCACAATGGCCGAGTCTTTGATGCGCACGCCGTGGTGCACTTCGTACTTTTCCTTCAGCCCACGCAGAATGGCGATGGTGTCCTCGACATTCGGCTCGCCCACGAACACGATCTGGAAGCGGCGTTCAAGCGCGGCGTCTTTCTCGATGTACTTGCGATACTCGTTGAGCGTGGTAGCGCCGATGGCGCGCAGTTCTCCGCGGGCCAGCGCCGGCTTCAGCATGTTCGAGGCGTCGATCGCGCCCTCGGCGGCGCCGGCCCCGACGAGAGTGTGCAACTCGTCGATGAAGAGGATGATCTGGCCCTGCGAGTCTTCGATTTCCTTCAGCACAGCCTTGAGGCGGTCTTCGAATTCGCCGCGGTATTTAGCGCCGGCGAGCATCGCTCCCAAATCCAGCGACACGACGCGCTTGTTCTTGAGCGCTTCCGGCACGTCGCCCGAAATGATGCGCTGCGCCAGGCCTTCGACGATGGCCGTCTTGCCCACGCCCGGCTCGCCGATGAGCACCGGATTATTCTTGGTGCGCCGCGAAAGCACCTGCACGACCCGGCGAATTTCCTCATCGCGGCCAATGACGGGATCGAGTTTGCCGCGTCGCGCCTGCTCGTTCAGATCGCGCGCATAGCGCTCCAGCGCCTGGTACTTCGCTTCCGGATTCTGGTCGGTGATGCGCTGCGATCCGCGAACCGCGGTGAGCGCCTTCAGGATCGCGTCATGCGTCGCACCGTGACGCGCCAGCAACTCCTGCGCCGCATCGCGCTTCAGACTGGTCAGCGCCAGCAGCATGTGCTCAGTCGAAACGTATTCGTCTTTGAAGGTGTCGGCTTCCTTGAAAGACTTCTCCAGCAACTGGGTAACCTGCGACGACATGGCCGGTTGCTGCGCGCCGCCGCTGCCCGAAACTTTCGGCAGCTTCTCAATTTCTTTGTAGAGGTCGCTGAGCACCGCCTGCGGCCCGATGCCGATTTTTTCAAGCACCGGCGCAACGATGCCTTCTTTATCTTCGACTAACGCAGCGAGCAGATGGGCGGGGGCGAGCTCCGGATTGCCGTGCTCGGACGCAAGTTCGTTCGCGCGCTGGACGGCTTCCTGCGCTTTAACAGTGAATTTGTCCCAACGAATGGCCATGGCTTTCATTCCTTAGTACTGCCGTGTCATTGATTACTGCCCTGTCATTCTGAGCGAAGCGAAGAACCTATGCAATTGCCAGGCAGCGAAGAAATGCAAAGGAATGTAGAGGTCCTTCGCTCGCGCAGGATGACAGATCGCTTCGATTTTCAAATTACCAATTACAAATTGCCAATTACAAATGAAACGGGAGGCGCTGGTTCTCGCCTCCCGCTGAGTTTACATCTGCCCGGCTTTGCCCGGCTGGACGGGGCAGAGCCCCGTTCCCGCACGCAGCATCGCTTATGCGGCTTTGGTGACGCCCTTGGGCTCTTTGCCTTCCAGCGTCTTCTGGCCGCCGACGTTTACCTTGATCTGCTTCGGCTTGGCTTCCGCCTTCTTGGCCAGCTTGATCTTCAACACGCCCTTGTCATAGTCGGCCTGAACGTTGTCATGGTTGACTGTGTTGGGGAGGGTGAAGGTGCGGGTGAAGCTGCCATACTGCCGCTCCACGCGGCGGTAGTTCTCTTCTTTCTCTTCCTTCTCGAACTTGCGCTCGCCGTGCACGGTAAGCGTGTTGTTCTCGATGCGGACGTCGATGTCCTTCTCGTCGATTCCGGGCACTTCGATCTTCAGCGTAACATTGTGCTCGTCTTCGTAGACGTCCACGGGCGGCGCAAATGCGGTCGTGGTTAGAGCCTCATCCTGCCCCTCCGGCCCACGGGGGAACAAGCGGTTCATGCGATCTTGCAGGGTGACGAACTCACGGAACGGGTCATAACGCGTAAACATGGTCATAAAGTAAACCCTCCTTCAAGTTTAAGCGGGGGCTATCGGAGCTCCCGGATTTTTCATTAGTATGAGCAAATAATATAATCTTAGCGTAATATTGTCAAGTGTAAATATCGTTTTATTTTTCAGTCACTTACGATGAATATCAGGCACTGGAGGTAGCTCGTTTCAGGCACATTCAGCAGTATTGGATGATCCTTCGCCGCTCCCCGGTTCTCCACCAAGCGCAGGGATTTGTGGGCGTCGCGGGCCGCGTCGGCCACCACTCCCAGGAAATCCGAGGCGCCGACGTGGAAGGAGCAGGAGCAGGTGACCAGAATCCCTCCCGGCCGCAGCATCTTCAGGGCACGCAGGTTGAGCTCCTTGTAGCCACCCAGGGCTTTTTCCAGGTCGCGCTTGGTCTTGGCGAAGGCCGGCGGATCGAGCACGATGGTGTCGTAGCGCCGATTCGCCGCAGCGTGTTCCCTTAAGAGGTCGAACGCGTTGCCCTCGATCCACTCCAGGTCGCGGCCGTTCAGAAGCGCGTTCTTTTCCGCCATTTCGAGCGCCGGACGCGAACTGTCCACGCCGGTGACGCTCCCACACTTCGCTGCCAAATGCAGCGCGAATCCGCCCTGGTAGCAGAAAGCGTCGAGCGCCTCTCCGTGCGCGTATTCCGCCGCCGCGGCATAGTTTTCCCGCTGATCGAGAAAGCCGCCGGTCTTCTGGCCCTCGAAGCCGTCGTAGTGGAAGCGGATGGCGGCGCTTTCCTCGCCGCTCCTCGTCCCGCCGTTCATATGCCCGCCGTTCATATGAATGACGGTCGAACTCCTCTCCCCCCAAACTAGGCGCGACGAGAGCGGCGGCAATTGCTCAAGTTCTCGAATGCGCGCATCGACGCGCTCCACGATCCCCGCCGGTTGCAGTTCTTCGCGCAGCGTTTGCAGGACGGCTTCGCGCACCGGTGCGGCGTCCATGACCTGGGTCAGGATCTGCAGTGTGACCACGTCGTTGTAGCGATCGACGATAAGGCCGGGCAGAAAATCAGCTTCGCTGAAGACGATGCGGTAGGCGTCGGTATTTCGGACCAGTTCCTTCCGGTATGCGATGGCGGCGCGAATCCGCTCCGCGACCAAAGCAGGCAGATCGGCCACCGAACCATGAGAGATCATGCGGATCGCGATCTGCGACGAAGAACTGTAGAGCGCAGTACCGAGGAATTTCCCCCGCGAATCGAGAACGCGGACCGTCGCGCCCGGAACCACGTCCTTCGCTTCGACGATATCCGAGCGATAGACCCAAGGGTGCCGCGCTTGCAGGCGGGCGACGCCGCGGGAAGAGAGTCGTACAGAAGCCTCCAAACGCGAGGCGGAGGCGACAGACTTTTTCGGCATGAACAGATGTTATAGCGTTGCGCAGGGAATGTGTGGAGGCGGGGCTCTGCCCCGCCAGGACGGGCCAAGCCCCGTCCCCACACTAGCCCTTAAGCGCGGATCACAATGCCGTCCAGATTCCGTTTGCGCCGGCCCAATTCTCCCGCGCCAGGAACCGGCCCCACGCTCGCCGTCACCGCACCCGTCATCATCTTCTGCCACGCCGTCTGGAACTGCTCCATCTCCGACGCGGTTCCAATCGTGATGCGCGCGTAGGTCGGCCACGCGGGCCAGATGCGTCCAATAAATACATTTTGTTTGGCCATGGCATTGATCGCGGCCTTCGCCGGCCGTTTCGTGTCGAGCATGAAGCAGTTTGACTCCGAGGGAATGTAGGAGTATCCATTGCGCTCGAGCCAGGCAAAGACCTGGCCGCGGATAGTGGCGTTGATGCGCTTGCGCTCGGGCACCAGTTGCGCATCTTTCAGGCTGGCCGATGCGGCGACGAGCGCGGTGATCGGCATGGCATTCCAGCCGCTATAGTTCTCAATCTTCTCCAGCAGGTCGGGCCGGCCGAATACGGCGCCGCAGCGCAAGCCCGCCATCCCGTAAATTTTCGAGAACGTGCGCAGCAGGATCACGTCCTTATCGGCTTTCACCAGATCCATCACCGAAACCGCGTCGGCAAAATGAATGTAAGCTTCATCCACCAGCACGACCGAGCCCTTGGGCTTGTTCTCGACCAGGTATTCGATATCGGAATGGCTGGTCAACGTACCCGTCGGATTGTTGGGGGTGCAAATATAGAACACGCCCGCCTCGGGAGCCGCGGCCAGCATCGCCTTCACATCGTGCGCGTAGCTTTTCGTCAACGGGACTTTCACCACCTTCGCACCAATGGTATTGGCGGCGATCATCCCAGCTTCGTATCCGGGATCGGCCGTCACATAGCTGCGCTGCGGCGAGGTGAAAACCGCGACCGCGTGGTGCAGAGGCTCGCTCGATCCGGGATAGACGCGAAGCTGTTCCGGCTTGAGGCCTTCAGTTTCCGCCAGCGTCTTCACCAGATCGTCATTCAGCCAGAACGAATAGCGCCCGCCCTGCGGGAGGATGGCGGCCAGCGCCTCGCGCGCCGAAGC
>JBEKWX010000101.1:0-10236 GCA_049512675.1 Terriglobales bacterium
TTCGCCGATTACTACCGGCTCGACAATCGCATCATCACCACTCCCGCCGGCACCGGACGCAAGTTCTTCGTCAACCGCGAGCCGGGATCGACCGTTCTTACGCTGTGGGGCAACATGCCGCTCGATGACGCCGGCGCCAACGAAGCTCTCGCCATCGAAGATCCCGCCGAGTTCGCCGCCGGGCTGTTCCGCCAGTTACTCGAGAAACGCGGCATCGTAATCTACGGACACCAGCGCACCCGCCACACTGAACTCGCCACTCTTTCCACTTTCAGCGTGAACGCCAGCGCGCCGTCGCGCGGAGGCAGGGTTGACGACAGAGTTGGCGACAAAGATAACGGCGGCCAGTCGCGTCCGCTGAAAAGCGATCAGCCGATCACGCTCGCCAGTTACGAATCGAAGCCGTTGCTGCAGGATATTCGCGTAATCAACAAGGTCAGCCAGAACCTGCATGCGGAAATCCTGTTGCGCCTGCTGGGACGCGAGCGCGGCAACGCCGGAACCGTTGAGGGCGGCCTCGAGGTTCTTCGCGGATTCTTGACTAAGGCCGGGGTCCCGAGCGACGAGTACGTTTTCTACGACGGCTCCGGACTATCACGCCAGAACTTGGTAACTCCGCACGCCATTGTCCAGTTACTGCGTTATTGCTCGACGCAGCCGTGGGGCGCCGACTATAAGGCGACCTTCCCGGTCGCAGGCGTGGACGGCTCACTTACTGAACGCTTCACCTCTCCGCGCCTGAAGAATCGTATTATGGCCAAGACCGGCTCGTTGGGAGGCGTGAAAACGCTCTCCGGATACGCCACCACCGATGCAGGACAAGTGGTCGCCTTCTCGATACTCTCCAATAATTTCAATCTCCCGGCTAAGCGAGTTACCGACGCGATTGATGAGTTAGTCCAGGCGATCGTCGTCGACGCGCCGGCGGGACATTAGGGGAGGGTTGCAAAATGCTGGCTTCCAGCAAGATCGTTGGCTTCGTTCCCACCAAAGATTCCGCGAAAGCAAGAAGCTTTTACGAAGGCAAACTGGGATTTCAATTCGTCAGCGACGACATGTTTGCGCTGGTCATGAGAGCCGGGGAAACCACGATCCGGATTGCGAAGGCCAGGGATTTCACTCCCGCTCCGTACACGGTGCTCGGCTGGGAGGTTGCGAATATCGAGGAAGTCGTCGCCTGGCTTCAGAAGCGAGGCGTCGCCTTTGAGGAGTATCCTTTCGTCCAGGATAAGGAGCTAGGAATCTGGACCGCACCCGGCGGCGATAGAGTCGCCTGGTTCAAAGATCCCGACGGGAATGTGCTTTCTGTCGGCCAGCATAGGTAACGGCACCGGCTGGTGCGATGTGGCTACCCAATTCCTACGCTACAGGCCTCTGTGGCCTCTGTGGTTAGGAATCAAAGCTTTTACCACAGGGTACACAGAGGACCACAGGGTAGAGCCTGAGCTGGCATATTTATCCGATTATTCCCATCTTCTTCCCCACGCGCTCCAGCACTTCGAGCGCCTGCTGCAATTCTTTTTTCGTGTGGGTGGCGGTCATGATGGTGCGCACACGCGCTTTGCCTTCGGGGACGGTGGGAAAGGCGATGCCGGTTCCGAGCACTCCTTCTTTGAATAATTCGCGGGAAAAATCCATGGTGCGGCGCCCGTCGCCAATGATGATGGGCGTAATTGGCGTTTCGCTGGCGGGAGTGGTTTGTCCTCCGATGTTGAAGCCGAGCAGGCCGAGTTCTTTTTTCCAGAAGCGCGTGTTGGCCCAGAGCTGCTCCATCCACTGCGGCTCGGTTTCGAGAACATCGAACGCCGCAATGCAGGTGGCCGCGACCGACGGCGGATGCGACGTCGAAAACAGAAAGGGCCGAGCGCGGTGATAAAGATAATCGATCAAATCGCGCGTGCCGCAGACGTATCCGCCTAAAGCGCCGATGGCCTTCGACAAAGTTCCGACCTGAATGTCGACGCGCCCGTGCATTCCGAAATGATCGACGGTGCCGCGTCCCTGACGCCCGAGCACGCCGGAAGCGTGGGCGTCGTCGACCATCATGATGGCGCCGTATTTCTCGGCGGCCTCGCACAGGCCGGGCAGCGGGCCGATGTCGCCATCCATTGAGAAGACGCCGTCGGAGATCAGCAGCTTCCTTCCCGGCTGGTTCTTCACGCTGGCGAGTTGCTCCTCGGCGTGGGCGACGTCTTTGTGACGGAAGACGAGAATCTTCGCGCGCGAAAGACGGCAGCCGTCGATGATCGAGGCGTGATTGAGCTCGTCGGAAATAATGAAATCGGCGTTACTTAGAAAGGAGGAAACCGTTCCTGCGTTTGCCGTGAATCCCGACTGGAAAACCACGCAAGCCTCGACGTTCTTGAAGCGCGCGATTTTCTCTTCCAGCTCCATGTGGATCTTCATCGTGCCCGCTATGGTGCGCACGGCGCCCGATCCGACGCCATACTTGCGCGTGGCTTGAAGCGCCGCTTCGCGCAGTTTGGGGTGCGTCGTGAACCCAAGGTAATTGTTCGAGGCGAGGTTGATGACCCGCTTGCCGTCGAAGGTGCAGAGCGGCGCCTGCTCGTCTTCCAGGACGCGCAGCTTGAAGTGCGTGCCCTTGGCCTTGAGTTCGTCTAGTTGATCGGTCAGGAACGAGAGGGGGTTGATGCGCGTGGCTGTGGGCATGGGTCACCTCGGGTGCTCAATCAGTTTAATACTGGGGTGGGAACTTGGGGTCGCGGGCGTCCGACGGGAGTTCTTTACCACGGGGGGGCACAGAGGATCACTGGGGAATCACAGGGGAAATCTCAAGATTGATTGCTTCCTCACCGGGTGTTCTTTTTCGGTTCTGCTAGCGCGGCGATCTGGCCGTTCGTCGCACGCAGATAATCGGCGGGCTTGATCAGAATCTGCAGGCCGCGAATGCCCGCTGAGATGGAAACTACATCGAACAACTCGATGGTCTCGTCCACGTAGACGGGGAAGTCGCGCTTGGCCGCGAGCGCGGTTACTCCGCCGCGAATGTAGCCGGTTATAGCTTGCAGTTCCTTCACTGGGACGAGCTGAATTTTTCTTTCTCCCGCCGCAGCCGCCAGCGCCTTCAGATTGAGTTCCTGATCGCCGGGGATGACCGCCATAACAATTCCGTTGCGGTCGCCACGGGCGACTAGCGTCTTGAAAACCTGCTCCGGCGGCAAACCGATCTTGGCGGCAACCGTTTCCGCGGCGAGGTCGTCGGGATCTACATCGTACTCGCGCAGTTCGTAGCGGATTCCCAACCGATCGAGCAGGCGCGCGGCGTTAGTTTTCTGAGTCGGTTTCACGTTGTATAGTGTCCAATGATTCGTCGAGGAGGCTTATCGTGCGTCTTCTGCTCCATTGGATTCTAAGCGCTGTAGCGGTGTGGATCGTTGCCCACGTGGTGCCGGGCATTAGCGTGAGCGGGCCGGTGGCGGCTCTCATCGCAGCTGCGGTCATCGGTCTCGTCAACGCAACCCTTGGATTGCTGCTCAAGATCCTCACCTTTCCGCTGACGATCGTGACGCTCGGCCTGTTCTGGTTCGTGATCAACGCGCTCATGCTGGAGGTGGCGGCGGCGTTCGTGCGCGGGTTCCAGGTGCGGGGATTTGTCGCGGCTTTCCTCGGCGCCATCGTGTTGAGCATTGTGAGTTCGATTTTGCAGTGGCTGATCATGCCGCGGCGCAGCGCGCGCTAAGAGTTTTGAGGCGTGGCGAGCGGCCGAGCTGCGGTCGGCTTGGACGGGGCAGAGCCCCGTCTCCACACAAGCCCGTCCCACACTAACTTTGCTGGTTGTCAAAGAACTGAGCGCAGCTTGTCGAAAACTCCCTGCACCTGCCGCTCGGTTGCATCGAGCGATCCGGAGTTATCGATTACGAAATCGGCGGCTTTGATTTTTTCTTCGTCGGGGATCTGCGCTGCCATGCGGCGCGTTACTTCGGCACGGGCGGCGTCTTCCGAAATTCCGAGGCGGCGGGCGAAACGCAGAATGCGCTGTTCGGGATGGCAGGTCACGACGATTAAACGGTCGAAACGGCTGGCGGTGCCCGTTTCGAGGATTAGGGCGGCTTCGACGATAGCGATGCCCTTCGGATCCTGCTGGCTGATCTCTTTCAGCCATTCGTTTTCTTGTTCGATCACGGCGGGATGAACGATTTCATTGAGTTCCTTGACGCGCGGTGGCGCGCCGCCGGGGGCGCCGAACGCGGCTTCGGCTAGCCGGGGGCGGTTGATGCTTCCGTCGGGATTCAGGATTTCGCGGCCGAAGCGTTGGACGACTTCTCGATAGACTGGGCGGCCGGGATCCATGAGCCAATGCGCGACGGCATCGGCGTCGGTCAGGTGTGCGCCGAGTTTGACAAACATCTCGCCGACGACGGACTTGCCGCTGGCGATGCCGCCGGTGAGGCCGAGTTTTAGCAAGAGTTTTTCACCTGGACGAGGAGAATCTACCACGGAGGCACGGAGGCACGGAGAAAGGCAAGTTATAAAGTCAAAATCAAAAAGGTACGCGCTACGTCAGGATTTCTCTTTGACCTCCGTGTCTCTGTGCCTCCGTGGTGAAAGCTTTTCAGCGACGACTCAGTTCTGCGACCGCTGTCCCGCGCCGCAGCATGGCGGCCTTTACCGTGTTGGCCATCAGCATGGCGATGGTTAGCGGGCCTACGCCTCCGGGAACGGGCGTGATGGCTCCGGCGACTTCGGCTACCTCGGGGTGCACGTCGCCTACCAGGGTTGAGCCTTTGGCCAAAAACGTTTCTTCGCGTTTTTTGTCTCCTCGGAAGAAGCGGTCGAATTCCTTTTGGTCGGTGATGCGGTTGATGCCTACGTCGATCACCGTGGCTCCGGGCTTCACGTAGTCGCTGGTTACCATGCCGGCACGGCCAATCGCCGCTACCAGGATGTCGGCGCGGCGGCAAACTTCGGGCAGATCGCGCGTCTTCGAGTGGCAGACAGTGACGGTGGCGTTCTGATTCAGCAGCAGCATGGCTACCGGCTTGCCGACAATATCGCTGCGTCCGACGACCACGGCTTCCTGCCCGGCGATTGGAATCTGGCTGCGCCGCAGAATTTCCATTACGCCGGCCGGCGTGCAGGGCACCAGGCCCGGACGCTGCGTGGAAAGGTAGCCCACGTTCATGGGGTGGAATCCGTCTACGTCTTTGGCGGGATCGACCGCCAGCAGAACCTTCTTGGCGTCGACGTGCGCGGGCAGCGGCAATTGCACCAGGATGCCGTCGATTTCGTCGCGGCGGTTCAGGCCGGCGATGAGCGCGAGCAGTTCTTCGGTAGTCGCGCTTTCGGCGGGCGTGTGTTGTTCGCTGTAGAGGCCGACTTCGAGCGAGCTCTTCACCTTGCCGCGAACGTAGACCTCCGATGCGGGGTTGTGCCCGACCAGCAGCACGGCGAGCCCGGGACGAACTCCTGATAATGCCAGGGCTTTCGCCTGGGCGGTGACCTCTGTGCGGATTTCACTGGCGATCTTGGTACCGTCGAGAATCCTGGCTGGCATCTGACCTCGTTGGGCTGGCAGTGAATGGAAAGGCGATTCTATCGCATCGCGAACACCGCGGTGAGTCGCGGGTCGTCCCTCCGGGACTTCGCTCACTTTTCCCTCCTACCCCGCGCTAAAGCGCGGGGCTAAGCTGGTTCGCTCCTGGCGGGGGCTGGATGGACGCGCTGCTTACTTCGTGCTCCCTCATTCGCGCTACACTGTAGCGGCTATGATTTCGCAGGATCTGCTTGACCTGCTCGTCTGCCCGGTTTGTAAAAAGCCGGTGGCCGTGAATGCGAACGGTGGAAGCCTGAAATGCGGCGAATGCCGCCGGGTGTACCCCATTCAGGACGAAATCCCAATCATGCTGGTGGACGCCGCCACGATCGACCCGGCCTGAGGCCGGAGCCGGCACATCAACCGACACGGATCACGCGACAAAGTTCGGTTTTCTCCCGTCACGAAACGACATTTAATGTCAATTTGGTAACGCGTGGCGTTGTTGTGTCTTCCGCTTGCCTGCGAGTTACCTCCGCGCAACCTTTTGCAAGATCTTGGGTTCTAAGAGCTTAAGGCTCTCGATGGCCCGTTCTGGCGGGGTACCAAAGTTACGGCATTGCGATTGCATGTAACGAATCGCGTTGCCGATGAATCCAATGAGGGCAACGGTGGGGAGGTCAGTGGTGAGAATGGCCATGAAAGAAAGATTTACGGTGACGGAACTGTGCGCCCTCAGAAACGACCTGATCCAGGGCGGCATGGTGGATTCCCGCGAAGCAGCGGAACTGCTGCAGGTTTTTTTGGCGGGGCGGGGCTATGGCGTTTCGCAGGCGGCTGCGATCGACGCCGCCGGACGGGTGGAAATGGCGGGCTGTTCGCTGCCGGTGCTGGAGCGTGAACTGGAAGGGCTCGCGCTGGTGATGTAAGGTTTGTGAGGTGTTGCGCCGGTATGCGAGATTTCGCGCAGCAACTGGAACGAGGTTAACGGGAAACCGATCCAGCTCAACTCAGCGATGGACAGTTTCTCAGTACGAAGCGCCGGGCTCAATCGCCCGGCGTTTGCTTTTCCGGGGCGGTCTTTCCGGGCCCGAGCCTCTCGGCAAGAGAAAAGACCGCATGCATCTGGCAGCTGGCAATTGAGGTCGGGATCGGCTCTCGGCCTTCGGTTCAAGCGGGCACGCGGCAACCTGTCCAAGAGAAGCTTCCAATTCCTATTCGCAGGGACACGGAGTTTGCGTTACACCCGATTGGAAAAAGGGAGAATTCTGACGCGTTCTTCCTGCTCCACAGGACCTTCACGTCGTGAGGTTCTCAACCGCTTTTTGCAGGGCCCGCGCGATTTCCTCGGGGTCGGTTTCTGGGGCGAACTGCATGGGCTTGCCGATTCGCACTTGAATCTTTCCGGGCGCGGCATATTTTTTCCCGGCGTTCTTGATTTCAAACAAGCCATCGATCCTCATCGGCAGGATCGGGATGCGCAGATTGTTGGCGAGCAGGCCGACTCCGGTGCGGAACGGGCAGAGCTTGCCGTCCAGGGTGTGCTTTCCTTCCGGGAAGACGAGCACGCTGTAGCCGCGATCTACGGCCTCTCCGGCGTAGGCAAAGCTCTTGCGGAAGCCGGACTGGCGCGGCAGCGGGAACAGGTTCAGCAGGGCGACGGCGAGCGTCCACTGCACGCGGTCGTAGATTCTGCGCAGCCACGGCTGATCCGGATTGGGCGAGCGCAGCATCTCGAGCGCCTCGCCGCGGGTTGCGGTCGCCAGTTTGTGGCGGATGCGCGCGGGCAGCGCAAACTGGATGAGGCCGACATCGACATCGGCAACATGGTTCGAGATGACCAGCAGCGGCCCGCGAACGCCGCTTAAGTTCTCGCGCCCGGTCACGCGGGGCCATCCCAGAAGAAACACGGCCGGGCGCGCCAGCAGATAGTGCGACGCCAGGCGCAGCCAGGTGGTCGGCCAGCGCAGGGCCCAGCGGGGATAGTGAAAAGCTGGACGAAGTCGTTGGTCGTCGGTCGTTCGTCGCTCGGAGGGTCCGCCACCGACTAACGACTGACGACCGACGACCGATCTTCCACCCTGCAGCAGTTTTTCCAGATCGCCGACAGTCGCTGCATTTGCGAACTCCGTTTCGCTCAGGTCGAGCTGGTAGCGGTCTTCGAGGGCGCTGAGCAGTTCGACTCGTTCCAGTGAGCTTAGGCCGAGGCCGCTTTCGAGGTTTGCGTCCGGCGTCAGGTTGTGAGCTGGGCGGCCGGTGATTCGCGTCAGCAGTTCGGAGAGCGGGCTGGCGGCGTTGGCGGGCGCTTGTCCGCGGAGGGCGGCCTCGACCGCATCATGAATCAGGTTGCGGCGCGGCTTCTGCGTGGAACTGCGAGGGAAATCTTCTTCGGGCCAGACGAACCAGGCGCGCATGCGTTGATATTCGGCCAGCGTTTCATTGGCGTGCTCGACGATGGCTTGCGCAACGTCGCTCGGGACATCGGCGGCCGATCCATCCGGAGTGCGGTCGCGCAGAATCAGAACCGCGCAGGGCTCGGCATTTCCGCCGCGCTCGAGGCCGACTACCACGCAATCTCGAACCTCTTTCTGACCTCGTAAAGCCGCCTCGAGGTCCTCGGGGTAAATGTTCATGCCCGCGGGCGTGACGATCACTTCTTTCTTGCGTCCCTTGAAAAAAAGATTGCCTTGCTCATCGAGCGCGCCCAGATCGCCGGTGCGATACCAGCCTTCATCGTCTTCACGTGCGACGGGTTGCAGTTCGCGTCCGTTCCAATAGCCGCTGGCGACGCCGCTGCCACGCACGAGAATTTCTCCGTCGTCCGCCAGCTTGATTTCGCGCCCGGGCAGAACTTTGCCGATGGAACCGCGGCTGGTGTGGAAAGGATGGTTCAAGCTGATCAGCGACGTGGTTTCGGTCAATCCGTAGCCTTGGATCACGGCGTATCCCAGGCGATGCCAGAATTCCTCGGTCGCGCGGTCGAGGGCGGCGCCGCCGCTGATCATGGCCCAGAACTTCCATCCGAAGCGGCGGCGCAGGTCGCGGAAGGTCCACCAGCGCCGCAGAAAGTGCTGGCTCTCGGCGGCGGCGTAGCGCGCGGCAAAATTCTCGCGACCGCGGCCGCCATCGGCACTGTCGTCAAGATCGCGTTCGATTTTCTGCTTCAGCGACTCGATTATGCGCGGGACGGCCACCAGCACCGAAACGCGTTCGCGGCGAATCGTCGCCATGACTTCGGTTGGGTTGAAGGTGTTTTCGAACACGACGGTCGCGCCCAGCAGTGGGGGAAGAAAAATTCCCAGGAATTGGCCGAAGACGTGGCTCAGCGGCAGCAGGTTCAGGAAACGAATCGGATGGACGAGCCGCTCGTACTTCAGGTATTTCCTGATCTCGATTTCGATTGGGGCCAGGTTGCTGACCACATTGGCGTGGGTGAGCACGACTCCCTTGGGCTCGGCGGTGGTGCCGGAAGTGAAAACGATTTCGAGTGGATCAGAAGGCTGAATCTGGGGTGGACGAAAACGTCCGGCCGGGTATTCCGCGACTGCGGCCGCCAGATCGGCGGGATCGATGGTTGGGATCTTGTCCGTGTGGAAGCGGGGCTTTGCCCCGCTTGGACGGGGCGAAGCCCCGTCCCCACACTCGACCTTTTCAAAAAATGCGGCGCGCTCGCGCGGACACAAAACCAGCCTGGTTCGCACTTGCGCGCTGATCCGGCGCGCGAAATCGGGGCTGGCGGCATCGTCGACGGGAACGGCGATGACCCCGCAAAGCGCGCAGCCGAGGAACGCCGCTACCCACTCGGCACAGTTTGGGCTCCACAACAGGACCGCATCACCCTTCGCGATGTGGCGCGCCTCGAGCTCGCGGGCAAACTGGTACGCCACTTCGGCTACACGCTGGTAGCTCCAACGCTCCCGCCGGTAGCCTCGGGGAAACACGTAGGCGCAAGCGTCATCGCCATCCCTGCCCCAGCGTTCGAAATCGTCCAGCGAATCCAGCAGACTTGCCCGCACACCCTGTTTAGTAGCACAATTCCCAGAACTTTACAGGACTAACCGCACTCGGGCGGTAGTCTGGGGCTGGATGACAAGATTTTTTCTAGTTCGCGGCGTTATCGTTCGGATCATAGTTCGGATCCCAGCTCGTGCTGTTTTCGCGCTGGGGACATGCGGGCTGATCGCCTGCTCGCAGGCCACTTCCACGAATGGCGCGGTTGCGGCACAGTCGGGGTCCATCACCGCTCGGGTCCACGCCGACTTAGTACGTGTTCCGGTGCGCGACCTCAAGCAGGACGAGGAAGCCGGCGGACACATTCTGCGCAAGCATGTCGGGCAGACCGAACAGCAGTTGCGCGATCGTCTGGAACGGGAACGCAACATTACCGGCGCGTCGACCTATGCCGACCTTTGGACCGCGGAACACGCCGTGGGTGCGGCCATCACACAATCGCAGGGCCAAATTCAGAACTGGCTCAATGAGCCAGGAAGACATCCCAACCTGGTACTGGACTACGACACCGACGTTCCGCTCGGCCGCACCATGAATCGCGGCGAAGTTCACTCGCGGGTGTGCGAGCACGCGGTAGTGGTGCTGAAATACACCGGGCCCAACAATTATTATGTTTTGACTTCTTATCCGGAGTGCCGCTGATGAACCCGAAACCGGAAATCACCGCCGCCAACTTCCCCACCCTGCATACGTTCCTGCGGGGCTACTTCCATGAGGATGTCGCCGACGAA
>JBEKWX010000102.1:0-13160 GCA_049512675.1 Terriglobales bacterium
TCGCGGTAGATGCGTTGGGTCAAACTGCTGAACTTCTCCGCCTGGATTCCGATCAGAAAGAATGTTCCCGGCACATGCTCGCGTTTGAGGACATCGAGAATCTTCGGGGTCCACTCCGGATCAGGACCGTCGTCGAAGGTCATAGCCAACTGGTTCTTGCTGAAGCCATAGCGCGCCACACGATACGGCTCAGGCAGGCTTTTGAAGGTTTCCCCGTCGATGAGTCCGGTCTGCTTGTCTATGGACAGCTCGCGCTCGCCATCGGTAGGCCGCGCCTCGATGTGCAGGATTTCGCCGCTGCCCTCCATATCGACGTCCTGGCCAGGAGGAACGTCCTTCAATCGATCCGACGCGTTAGCTTCTCCGGGCATATCCCACACCCGCCACAGCGAGCGATCTTCCGCGCCCAGTCTCCACAAGGCGAAGGTCTGGATACCGAGGGTCTGCGCGGCGCGCATCTGGTTCAGCGCAGTTACTGCATCCAGAAACCAGACATCGTGGCGGAAGTTATCGTCGTCGCGATAGCTGAAGTGGGGATTGAGCGCGTCGCCGTCAAAATCAATGTCTTCTTCGGAATCGCGCGCCCCGATCCACGCTTCCTGAACGGAAACGGACTTGTCGGCTTCTCCGGGCGGAAGCTTGCCTGTCTTTGTTTTTGGCCGCTCGACCCAGTCGTAGCCGTAATTGCCGATGGCACAGATGAGCTTCTCTTTCGGAATCTCTTCGATCGCAGAGTCAAGGTTGTCCGTGAACCAATCCTGCGACGCGACCGGGCCAGGAGTCCCACCCGGAAAGTGCTCGTCGTAGTTCATGATGACGACGCCGTCCACGGCGGACGCAATCGCCTTGTAATCGTAATCCTGGTTGCGCACCTGGACGCTGACGTACAGCTTCATCCCCTTGGCGTGCAGGTCAGACGAGAGTTCGTTCAGCAAAGCCACGTATCCGGGCTGCCCTTTCTTCGGGAAGGATTCGAAATCGATCATCAGACCGCGGTAATGATCGGAGGCAAGATAAATCCCGATCTGGCGTCGAAAATTGGCGCGAGCTACCGGATTGTTCAAGAAGTCGCTGATGCCCGGAACAAAGTCGGCGCCGTCAAAGTTCTGCACCACCGGGAAGACCTCCATGTTGGTGTCTTCCGCCTTAAGAAACTGCATTACTTTGTCATCGACGTGATGGACCGTTTGCCCCTGAACCACATCAAACATCGTGTTCGTTTCCGGATCCGAGGCTTGCAGATGGCCGTCTGCACTGAGCACCTGCAGCCACGTGGGGAAGAGTAAGTCGATTTGGCGCGCATACTCGCGCAAGGAAGAGAAGCTGGCCGCGTCCCAGGAAACATAGAATGCTGCCCGAACCCCTTGCTCGGAGTTCAGTTTGAGTTGCGAAGGAGCCTTGCGCGATTGATGGCGGTGCCCGGCGCGGGCGAGAGTGGCGAGACGGCGCTTCTCGCGCGCTTTCGCCTTCTCGTTTTCCTTCAGAGCGTGATAAGGCTTCTTTTCCGACAGCCAGGAAAGATCGGGCAGAGGCTCGCTGCGCAGGGCACTGTAGATGAAGAAGACCACCAGCAAGGAGAAAGCCAGGGCGGCCGCGTCGACAACGCGGCGAATCCGCCTCCAGCGGGCTTGCAAGGGATCGTAAAAGACCTGTTTTGCCATCTTAATGATGTGTCTACATCCTAAGGTGATAGCCGCAGGGGGTCAAACCGGTTGTCGGACGTCGTTCGCTGTTCGTGGTTCGCTATTCGTCTTTCGCTGGTCGCTTTTCGCTAAAACCGGCGATCCGCGAAGTACTAAGCGAAGCAGCGAATAGCGAACCACGAACACCGAACGACGGAAAAGCGAACAGCGAACGACGCTCCCTTCGTCGAGGGCGCGGCAAATCGCGCGATTCGCGATATATTCACAGCGTGCTCAGCTTGATCCGCGAACACCGCAGGTTTTTTCTGGGAACCGCACTGGCCGCCCTAGCATTGCGGCTAATATTCGTCGTCTATTTCCCGGCGGTCACGGATGACTCGCGCATCTACGCCGACCTTGCCACCAACTGGCTGCAGCACGGCATCTACGGCCAGACGCAGGCCGGCCAGCCCGAGAAACCAATTCTGCCGACCGATGCGCGCCTGCCGGGATATCCTGCTTTTCTGGCTGGGATCTTCTGGCTATTTGGAGCCGGTAATTTCATAGCAGTCATGCTAGCGCAGATCCTGGTGGGCTTAGCCACCTGCCTGATCGTTGCCGATCTTGCACGCCGCGCCGTTTCCGAGCGCGCGGCAAGAATCGCTTTTGTCCTGGCGGCGCTATGTCCCTTCCTCGCGAACTATGCTGCTGCCGTGCTCGCCGAAACTTTGGAGATCTCCTTTACGGCGTTCGCTCTCGACTGCGCAATCGCCGCGCTGGGTCGGATGCATGAGGCTGGCGCGGGGATGGGCGTCCGCGGGCTTTGGGCCGCGGCTGGCGCGGCGGTTGCGGCCTGCATTCTGCTGCGTCCCGATGGCGGCCTCCTGCTGGCGGCGATCGGTCTTTATCTGGCAGTCTTAGTGGGGAAGAGCCTAGCGTCGAAGGCTCACGCCGGCAAGAAAAACGTGGTGGATCTCTTGGCCGCTGGAATCATCGTCGCAGCCGTTGCCCTGGCGCCGCTCGTTCCCTGGACGATTCGTAATTTCCGCACCCTCCATCATTTCCAGCCGCTGGCTCCGCGCTACGCCAACGACGCCGATGAACTCGTTCCCCGAGGTTTCAACCGCTGGGCCAAAACCTGGATCGTCGACTACGTGTCGGTAGAAGAGATCTTCTGGAACGTTACGGGCGACAAGATTGATCCGAAGAAGCTGCCGTCGCGTGCCATTGATAACTCCGACCCGGCCGAAAGGGACGCAACGCTGGCCGTCATCGCGGACTACAACGAGGCGCAGGACATGACGCCCGAACTGGATGCGCGCTTCGGTAAAATAGCTGCCGGCCGCATTCGCGCTCATCCTGTTCGCTACTATGTTGTGCTGCCCGTGCTGCGCGTCGCGGACATGTGGCTGCGCCCGCGAACCGAGATCCTTCCTCCCGACGCGCGCTGGTGGGAATTCAATGACGACGCGAAGCATTCGGTGCTTCGGACTGCTGAATCTGGCTTACGTGGTGGCAGCGCTCTTGGCGCTCTTGCATAGAAAGTCCCGCAGACCGTCAGGAATGCGCTGGGCGGGATTGCTGGTAAGCTTCCTGCTGCTCCGCTCGGCGTTTCTGGGAACGGTGGAAAACCCGGAACCACGCTACACGCTGGAATGCTACCCCGTCATCATTGTGCTGGCGTCTTCGTTGCTGGCGCGGCGCTCACGGGATCATTGATTCAATGCCTCTGTCAGCTCAGCGGCGAGTCGGTCATGCGGAAACGCGTGCGGACGTGTTCGGACAGCACTTCGATGGCGGCGCGATTGGCCACTCGATCAGACTTCGTCAGATATTCAATCGCGTCCACCAGCATCTTTTGTCCGTCCACATAGCGAGGGTCGGCGGTGCGCTCGCGCTTTTTGCGGAAATCGGGAGGAACGGGAATGGTAAGCACTCTGGCCATGCGAACTCAACTCTCCGGGGTTCTCTTGGCAGTATATAGCCGCAACCAGTCTTTTTCAGCTTGTTTCTGTTGGTTCGGTATTACAGGATGCGGCGCGGAAAAGCCTATCCTTGCGGCGAGACGAACTTGGTTCTCCTGGTGGTCTTCAACTTAAACGCGTTTTCCGGAAGTGGTTGATTGATCTGAATATCGGAATACTTCGCCAGGCGGTAGTTGCCGTCCGGCTCAAAAAACTGCTGTTGCACCGAAATTCCCTTGGCCGGGTCGATCCAGAGCAGGATGCGCGCGATATTGTTTCGCCAACGGGCGGACTTCGGTATCAACTCTAGTTTCTCAGCTTTGACGCCGTTGGCGGTCTCGGATCCCAAATACCTCAGGCCATAAGACTTGAACAGGTCGCGCCCGCCGCCGCCGAAGCCGAGCACCAGAAAGCTCTCGACATCGCCACGATTCTTGCCCGGATCGTATTCGTTGACCTGATCGATTTTGGGCTGGTAGACCTGCACTTTGCCGCCGCTGTAGACGACGTACTTCTTATCGGGCTCGACGAAGTCCGCGGCCATCTGCACTTCGCCACCTTCACGACGGAAATAAATCCTGCCCTTCTGCGTCTCGGTTTCGTTGATGACCTTCTGGTATTGGTCCCAGACGACGCTCGCCTCGGTAGTCTTGAAGCTCTTAGCGGCCGCATCCATCTGAGCGAGAACGCGCTCCAGTTCAGCGGATTCGCCTACAATCTGCGCCCAAGCGGCCGCGGTAAACAGACAGCCGACGATCGCGATTCTGAGAGCAAGCGCCTTGTGCACAGCTTTCATTTACGAAATCGTGAAATGTTGAAACCTTGAGACTTTGAAATCCTCTCTTACTCTTTTTCAACCCACACTTTGTAACTCTGCGTGTGCCCGGAGGCATCTTTGAGCGTCTCGTACTTTGTAATGCTGACCGCTCCGGAGATGGGTTCGATGATCTGTTCTAACTGCCGGCGAACATCTCCACCCGGAGCGGCATTCACTGCCGAGGCCTGGATCTGATAGATGAACCCGCCCTTCTCGTCAGGAATCACAACCACGCCGGTAAGATGCGGATTGCGTTCGACTGGTTTGTCTTTGAAGTTGATGAAGCGCGGCGAAACAAAAACAAAGATGAGAATTAGCGTGACCATGATGTCGTAGTGCAGGCTGCCCCGCTCATACGACCAAAGAATATATCCGCGGATTGTGCGCCAGATCGCGCCCATTGGGGAGACGGCGCTTGCAAGCGCCGTCGTGGCTTCAGGTTGCTGCCAGTGTATGTTGGAATTCATATGATGGCAAATCGAGCCAGCCGTGTGTTTCATGCCGCAACTGGCGCGAGTTTACGCGCTCCTTGTTAAGATGCGCCCGTGATGCGGTCGGTGCCCATATAAGGCTGCAGCGCCTCCGGAATGCGCACGCTGCCGTCGGCTTGCTGGTAGTTCTCCACAATGGCAACCCACGTACGTCCTACCGCTAATGCACTGCCATTCAACGTGTGCAAGAATTCCGTCTTGCTCTTGCCTTCCGGACGGTAGCGAATATTCGCCCGCCGTGCCTGAAAACTTTCAAAGTTCGAGCACGAAGAAATCTCGCGGTACAGATTTTGCCCCGGCAGCCAGACTTCAATGTCGTAGGTCTTGGCCGCAGAGAATCCCATATCGGCGGTGCACAGCGTGACCACGCGGTAGTGCAGGCCGAGTTTCTGCAACACCGTCTCGGCGTTGCGGGTCAGCTTCTCCAGTTCATCGTACGAATTCTCGGGACGCGAGAACTTCACCAGCTCCACCTTTTGAAACTGGTGCTGACGGATAATTCCGCGCACATCTTTTCCGTACGATCCGGCTTCGCTGCGAAAACAGGAAGTGTACGCGGTCAGCGAAATGGGCAGCCGCGCGCCGTCCAGCACTTCGTCGCGATAGAGATTCGTGACCGGCACTTCGGCGGTCGGAATCAGCCAGAGATCTTTTTCGCCGTGCGGCACACGAAACAAATCCGCCGCGAACTTTGGGAGGTTTCCTGTGCCATACAACGACTCGGAGTTCACCAGATACGGCGGAAGCACCTCAGTGTATCCGTGCTCTCGCGTGTGCAGGTCGAGCATAAAGTTGGCAAGGGCGCGCTCCAGTCGCGCACCCAGCCCCCAGTACACGGCGAAGCGAGCGCCCGACAACTTGGCGGCCCGCGCCAGGTCGAGCACTCCCAGTTGTTCGCCCAGCTCCCAGTGCGGCTTGGGCTTGAAATCGAATTGCGGCGGCGTGCCCCAGCGGCGTGCTTCGAAATTATCTTCAGCGCTCGACCCCACCGGCACGCTGGCGTGTGGAAGATTCGGAATGGACGTCAGAATTTCGCGCAGACGCGCTTCCTGTTCGGCCGCCTTTTTTTCGGACTCCTGAATCTGCTCGCGCAGTTCTTTGGTCTCCTGGATCTGTGCCGAAGCGTCCTGCCCGCTTTTCTTGAGCTTGGCAATCTCTTCGGAAGCGCGGTTGCGGCGCGCCTGCAGGGTTTCCGCCGCCGTGATGGCCTGCCGTCGCTCGGCGTCGATGGTTCGAAAGTCCTTCAAAACCTCCGCCGAATTCAGGCCGCGCTGCCGCAGTTTTTCTTCCACCAGCGCGAGGTTGTCGCGAACAAAATTCAGATCGAGCATTCTGCTTTAACTTTAGCTGAAAAACGCGATTCCGTGCACGCCGACGGCATGACCAACGCTGGCAACAACCTTTAACGCGGAGGACGCGAAGAACTACGCAGAGGTTTTTGGCCTTCTCTTCTCAACGAGCTCTGCGTTGCTCTTTCGAGTCCTCTGCGTCCTCCGCGTTAAAGGTTCTCTCCTGTAAACTAGCTCGCAATGAGACTCCTCCGTTCGCTGTATGTTGCACTGTTGCTGCTCGGCTCGATCCCGGGAGCGTTCGCGTCCGCCTACAACGCCCACCCCAAGCTCATTGTCGTAATCGTGATTGACCAGTTCCGCGGCGACTACCTAGAGCGCTATCGCGACCAATTCGGCGACGGAGGTTTCCGCCTATTTCTCGACCGCGGCGCATACTTCACCGACTGCAACTACGACTACGCCAACACCCGCACCGCCCCCGGACACGCCACACTTTTCACTGGAAGCTATACCAGCGGACACGGCATCGTCGCCAACGAATGGTGGGACCCGCAGAAAAAGAAGCGGGTAACGTCAGTCGAAGACGACACGACAAAACTCGTCGGCAGAACCGGTGTAGGCGCATCGCCACACAACCTGCTGAGCGATACGCTCGGGGACGAACTGAAACTGGCCACCGGCGGCAAAGCCCGAGTATTCGCCATCTCGCTAAAGGATCGTGCGGCCGTCCTGCCCGCGGGGTTTTCCGGAGACGCCGCCTATTGGATCGATCCCAAAAGCGGCGACTGGATCACCTCAACCTACTACCTTCCCGATCTCCCCGAATGGGTGCGCAATTTCAACGGCAGCCATCGCGCGGAAAAATTTTGGAAACGAGATTGGAAGGATCGCGATGGCAATACGCTCGGCTCGACCGCACCGCGAAACGGCATAGACGGCACGCCCGCCAGCTTCTACGAAGTCGTTGGTTCCACTCCCTTCGCCAACGATTACCAGCTGGAATTCGCCAAGGAGCTCGTGTTGTACGAAAAGCTGGGTGCAGGCCCGGCAACCGACCTGCTGGTGATCAGCCTGTCGGCCAACGATATCCTCGGCCATCAGGTTGGTCCCGACTCCCCGCAAATGCGCAGCATGGCGCTCGAACTCGACCGAAGTCTGGCGGAGTTCTTCGGTTTCCTCGGTCGTCAGATCGGAATGGCCAACGTGTGGATGGCGCTTTCGGCCGATCACGGCGTCGCGCCCCTGCCTGAATTCGCGAAGACTCTTCGTCTGCCCGCCGCCAATCTCGACACGAAAGCTTTGCGCGAACAAATTAATTCCCTGCTTTCGAAAAAATACGCCAAGAAAGCCGACTACGTGCTCGATCTCGATTACCCGATCGCATGGCTGAACGAAGAGGCGTTTGCCGGTGGCGTCGCCGGACATTCTGCCGAACACAAGGAATCCGATGCCGAAGCCGACGCGGGTGAAGCCATGAAGCAAGCGGGGATAGCCGGATACTTTACCAAGTCGCAGCTGGCGCGTGGCGAAACTCCGGCCACCGAAATCGGCCGACGCTATGCCCACAGTTACTCGCCCGAAGGGGGATGGTATGTGATCGGAATCCCCGGTCTATTTCGCGTCGGAATTGCGAAGGGTACCGATCACGCGACGCCTTTCTCGTACGATACCCATGTGCCGCTCGCCTTCTATGGCCTCGCCTTCCAGCCCGGAATTTACCGGACGCACGCCGAACCGGTTGACCTCGCGGTGACGCTAGCTTCATTGCTCGGAATCAACGCGCCCGCGCAAGCCACGGGAAGAGTACTGACGGAGGCGCTGCAGCCGGCGGCGCATCATTCCACCGCGCCATCCGCGATGCCGACCGCCACCCCGCCCGGGGGAACCCAATGACGCCTATCGGCACCCCCGACTTGCGCGTCAGCTTCGCCGGCATCGAACTGAAGAATCCGATCATCGCCGCTTCCGGCACATTCGGCTACGGCATCGAATTCGAAGACATCGTGCATCTCGACCGGCTCGGCGGATTGGTCGTCAAAGGTCTCTCCAAAGAGCCGATGACCGGAAACCCGCCGCCGCGCCTCTATGAGACCGCTGCCGGAATGCTGAATGCTATTGGACTGCAGAATATCGGCGCAGCCGCGTTTCTCGCGGAAAAACTCCCGGCACTGCGCGCGAAGAAAAATGTCGTCGTGTTCGCCAACGTCTTCGGCTACACCCGCGCCGATTACGAGCACACGATTGAGATCCTGAATCAGGGCGAGGGCATTGCGGCGTACGAAATCAACGTATCCTGCCCGAACACAGCGCACGGCGGCATTCAGTTCGGCAGCGATCCGCTCTTGCTCGACGAAGTCGTGCGGACGGCGAAGCGGGTGTCGGCACGGCCGATCATCGTGAAACTCTCGCCCAACGTCACCTCGATTGCGCAGATGGCATATGTTGCCCAGGAAGCGGGCGCCGACGCCATCTCGCTGGTGAACACGTTTCTAGCTATGGCGATTGATGCGGAAACGCGCCGCCCGAGAATTGCCAATGTCACCGCTGGCCTCTCCGGCCCGGCCATCAAGCCCATCGCGCTGCGCATGGTGTTTGACGCGGCGCACGCCGTGAAAATTCCCGTGATCGGCATGGGCGGAATCACCACCCCGGTGGACATAGTGGAATTCATGCTGGCGGGAGCGAGCGCAGTGCAGGTAGGAACCGCGAGTTTCTTCGACCCGGTGGCGACGGAAACGCTGGTCGAGGAGTTGACGGACTACTGCCGCGAACACCGCATCGAGCGCCTCAGCGACCTCACCGGCGGTCTGCTCACAGACTGACGCCGCGCTCCGCTTCAGCGCTGCTTCCTAGCGGCGTGTTCGAGTATTCAACATGCTTTGCCCGTTAGGTGGAAGCGATAGTTCGTCTTCAATTGCTCATTCTCATGCTTGCCGCACCCTTGGTTCGCCGAACAGCTTGCTGAGTACTCCGATGCCTGCAAGCAGGCAAAGGGGAGCCGTGGCCAATCCGGGGAAATACCGACCCAGCGTTGCGCTCAGGAGCAAATGGCCGGCGCCGTTACCTACCCCTCCTGCCAGCGCGAGGAAAAGAACAACGAGATAAGCTAGCGGCGCTCGCCGGTAGATACCTAGCGCCGCCAGTACGAACACGGCAAGCCATGCCACATTGAACGCTACAAAACGCGCATCGCTCCACTCGTATCCGATCAGCTTTGGGAACTGGCGCTGGAAACCGGTCAGATATTCTTCGGCGAAATGCAGGCACTGTACGACAACAGCGATCAGATACATCGGGAGAACTGCAGCGGGATCGTTCTTCCAGCGGGCTGCGATCCAGAACAGATAGGCGATGACCAAGCCCACGCTAAGGAGAATAACGGCGCTGCCCATCCAGCGAGATTGCGCTGTTATGACAACAAAAACGAAGACGGCCCCGGCGATGCGATCCCACAACGTCACCGTGTTTACCCGATCCGCCACACTACAATAGGATTTCTCTCCAGCTTCTATCGTCCGCTGGCGTGCCAGATCGATCCCGGCGACTGATAGTTCAGCCCTTCGCCCCACACCACGTGCGTATCTCCGTGGTTATCGATGGCGAGCCCGAAATAGTCCCCGAAAGGAAAACGGAAACCTTCCTTACTTATATAACTATAGCCGGGCACGTAGCCCGAGATCCGTATCTCTTCTCCCCAGGTCGCTCCGCCGTTGGTCGAACTCCGATAGTAAGTATTCCAATACGGAGAGTTGCCAGAAGAGTTGCGTTTATCCATCCACGCTATGCGGACGTCGCCCGAGTTCCCGGCCACGATCGCCGGGAAAGCGTGTTCCACTCTCGGTTCGGCGGAGGAAACGCTGACGCGGGGCAGCCAGTTTTCGCCGCCATTGGTCGACGAGGAGAAGTAAATGCGCTGCGGCCCCAGGTGCGCTCTGCCCGCGCTCCAGAGCGCGTAAAGAGTTCCGTCGGTGTCAGAAGTCAGCGCGACCTGCGCGCCCAGATACGCCTCGCCACATTCCTCGTCCTTGCAGCCGGGCGCTGCCGCGGAAAGGTCGAGCCGAGTCGCACTCCACGCCTTGCCCGCATCCGCCGACTTCGCCACATACAGGGTGGTCACCGAGCTGCGCGCTCCTCCCGCTTTTGAGTAGGAAGCCCACGCCAGATACGCGTTGCCAGCGGGATCGACCGCGGCTGCTCCCAGCAGAGACCATCCCGGACGGCTTTCAGTATTCACGCGCGTCGGCGTAAAACTGCGCCCCCAATCCCGCGAGGCCGCCACCCACACCTCTTCTTCATGATTGAAAGCCACGTAAACGGCCTGTCCGCGCACCGCCAGCGCCGGTTTATCCAGTTCCACTTCGCTGCGAACCGCAATCGCAAAACCCCAGGTCGCGCCGGAGTCCACCGACTTGGCGACTACGACCGCGCGTTTCCCGTTCTGCAGCCACGCCGCATACACTGTGTGCCGGTCGGCGGGGTCAACGGCAATCTGGGGATCAAACTGGCCCGAGCCTGATTCGAGCATCACTCGCGGAGTCTGCCAAGTCCTGCCGTTGTCGTTGCTCGCCACCAGCAACATAGTGGGTACGCGGCAGTCCTGGCAATCGGGTACGGACCCGTACTGCGGATAAAGAACGTAGATCCGTCCCGAACCATCGGCCGCCACGGCCGGTTCCCACTGGTCGCCGCTCGTCAGGCCAACCCGACTCTGCCCGGAAAATTGCGGCGCGGCCGCCCAAGCTAGGCTGGTCAGCGCACACAGCAACACCACGAGTTTCGGAACGGCGAGTTTGGAATAGGCGGAGCGCATGTAAACCATCGAACGAAAACCAGGGGGAGGGAATAAACTGGATCCTTGACCCAAAATTTTATCTCGAAGCCGGTTGCCGGTCAACCACACCGACGCGCTACACCTTACGGATGACCTAGCCAAGCCTTGCCCCGTCGTAAAACGGAAGATCCGGCTTGCCCATCGTTGTCGACAGTCCAGCTGCAGTCTAGTGCTTGAAAGAAACATTCAGACCGGTCGCAAACTGCACATCATTCCTCTCAATTCTAGGCAACGCCGCTGGAGGATTGGTGTCAAATACATCCCCAAACGAGTTCTGCCAGCCAAGCCACTTGTTGATTTTCGTGACCGTACCCAGATTGAAGGTGCCTCGGTATTGGCCAGTATCACTGAGGTCCGGATAGAGCAAAAAGCTCTGCGTTACTACTGTGCTCTTCCCTATCTTGTGCGTGAAGGCCTCACCCAGGGTCAAGGCCGCTGAGCTATTGGAATACGAGTAGGTGAGCGGCGGCGGAGTCGGGCTCGGGACATTCGAGAAGCTTTCATGCGTGTAGTTCAATCCGGCAAGCACATCGAGCGTGGTAGCCGCATTCTTGATCACGTGCACGCCAAAACCACCTCCCATGATCGACCGTAGATCCAAGTCTTGCAGTGAATTGGCAAAAAAGTCTCCATTCACAAATCCGAACGTGCGCGGAGTCAGATCATGGTCATAGCGAGCGCCGCCGCCAGTCGAGTTTGCGGTGGTGACAGGTGCGGGTTGGGTTGGCGTGACCTTGTCGTTAACCGCGTAGATCGAGTTGGTGTAAAGAATCAGCTTGTCGTGGAACCCCGTGCGTACCGCGTTAAACGCGACGTTCAGGTTCTTGGTCTCGCTGTTGCCGGCCGTCACGGCAAAGCCCAGATTCAGACCACCGACCCAGCCCTCACTCCACCCCGGGTGCAGACTCTTTTCATATGCCTCCTGCTCGGCCGGGCTACGCATCAGAGTCACAGAAGCCTTCGGCGCCTCCACAGGACCTGCGGTCCTGGTGGCAACGACCACATCGTCGCCGCTGGTGGTCACCGGACCAACCACGGTCTTGCCCCCCAGCGTTACGTTAAGATCCCCTGCGGACGCTATGCTTTGAATAGCGTCGAACTTCACGGTTACGTCGCCGGCGTAATCCGTCTTGATCACGAGTTGTTTGCCGTCGGACTTCGCAATCGAACCGGTCAGCCGATCGCCGTTCTTCAACACGACCTGGTCAGCGAGCGCCCGAATCGCGAGTAACAGAATAAGACCTACCACAAATCTCTTACGCACAAAAACCCTCCTTAAATGTTGATTCGAAATGAGATGAAATTTCTAATCTAATCCTACGGACACAATGGCCTTCAGCAGCCAGGAAGTGAGTTACAGAACTCTCCCACTTCCGCAATCTACGTGAATGGGATTCCGCAACCACGCCGACGCCCTCGGATGTTTGAGTCCAAGTGAGGCCTACGATGGATTACATTGGCCGCCAGAGTCTAGCCGATCCGCGGGATCGGCAGTCACCCGCATCAAAACGAAAACGAGGGGACGGAATAAACGTTGACCTTGAACTTTATCTCGAAGCCGGTTGCCGGTCAACCACGCGGTCATGCTAGTGAACATTGCCCCCGGCGGTTGACTCCCTAGTACAGCGGTGGTAGATTGTTGCAAAATTCAACAGCAGTGGGGTTTGTCTAAAATTCAACAAAAATGGGGTATCGCCATGTTGGAAGTAGCCCAGATCAACGAAGTTCGCCAGATCAATGATGAAGAGGTCGAACAGCAGGTTGGCTTAGCGCAGCTCAGTTCCATGAGCAGTCTTTATATCGACGATGTGCTCGCCGTGGTGGAGCGGGGGGCCAAGAAACTCCCCTCGTATCTGGATCTGTACCGAAAAGCTGTGGCCCAAGCTTGGAACCCGGACGAGCTGGATTTTTCCCAGGACCGACAGGAGTGGCAAGCTTTGTCGCCGGAGACGAAAAAGCGGCGGATTTGGGGCTTGCGCATGTTCTTCGCCGGAGAAGAAAGGGTCGCCAGCCTGCTGGCACCACTTGTCTGGGCTGCTCCCAGCAAGGATGTGGAGGCATTCGTGGCCAGCCAGTTGGCAGATGAGGTCCGCCACACCATCCTGTTCGACCGCTACTGGCGGGAGGTCGTGGGCACCGATGC
>JBEKWX010000103.1:0-10125 GCA_049512675.1 Terriglobales bacterium
GCTCGTTCTTGAACTGCTTGTCGTGGAAAAACGACTGTTCACCCGCTGTGAACACGAAATCCGTGCCACAATCGATGCACTTCAAAATCTTGTCCTGGTATTCCATTGGAAGAGGCGCTCCCATTTCGCGTCCCTGCTCTGCACGGGAGACCCGAATAGAGAAGGATCCGGCTCACATCGTGGGTAGGAGATTTACATCCCCTCATGCTTACCCTTGGATTCGGCCCGCCATACGGTGTGCACCGCATGGTTACTGATTTACCGATTGACACAACACCGGGGAAATTCGAATGATCTTTCGCCTGGAACAATCTTCAATCTGGATTCTTTAAGTATGAGGAACGGGCGATTCGGCCAGCGAACGGCCCGTTTTCCCTCAGTCCTGTTCCTTGCGTGCTTTCTTGCGGCTGCGCTTGCGAGCCAGTGCTTCCTTTACTCGCTTCCTCTCGCCGGGCTTCAGGTAAAACGAGTGACGCTTCACTTCCTTGATAATGTCCTCGGTTTGTACCTTCCGCTTGAACCGCCGAAGCGCGTTTTCGAGGGATTCACCCTCTTGAAGTCGAACTTCCGCCAACGGCCTACACCCCCCCGCTCGTCCTAACTGGACCCGTTAGTTATGGCAAGTATTACCCTGTTAAGTCAAGTGGAATGTGCAGGAATCTTCACACCAACTCAGAAATTCAACCGCAACGAAAACTGCATCTGCCGTGGAGCAAATGAGCTGGTAGGCTTCATGACACTCGTAGGTTGCTGATAATAAGCCGGATAAAAAGTATTTCCCACGTATTGTGTGTCCTTGATGAACTGGCCCGCCGCACTCTGGAAGCCATTGTCCGTCACAACCAACCTCTCATTGTTGCGATTAAACAGATTGAACGAATCTCCGCTCAACTCCAGATGAAGCCGTCCGCCCAGATTCATCATCCTTCCCATCTTCAGATCCATGCTCGCATAGTCCGGACCGGTAAATGCGTTGCGCCCATACCCGGATAATCGGTCATTGCCCGGGTTCCCGTCCTGATTCGGATCTCCCGACACCATCGCGTTCGCCGGGCGTCCGCTACCATATGTCATGATCCCGGAAACCCTCCAGTGATCGAATATCGCCGCCAGAGTTTTCTGCCCCTCCGCAAACGGGTGCGGCTCTTCGATGGCAGAAATCGTCAGCCTCTGCCGCTGATCGGTCACGCTCGGCCCCCGCTCACTCTTCGTGGAGTATGAGTTCTGCACCGTTACCGGCTGTCCCGCCACCAGCGCATCCTGCCCGTCGTCGATGGCGTGCGCCCAGGTGTACGCCAGGTTGAAATACATCCCCCCCGACATCCGCTTGCGCAGCGAAACCGTCATGCCGTTGTACACGCTCGATCCCGCACTCTCAAACTGATCGATTGCCCCCAGTTGCGAGGTCGGACGTTGCAATGCGTTAATGCACGGCGGATACGGACAACTGATGCTGTAACTCGTTTGCCACGTCGCAAACGACCACACGTTATAAAACGCATTTGAAACAACAGCGCCAGCCGCGTCGTAAATCGGATAGCTGTAATAAGTCGGCGGCGGCAGATTCACATCTCGCGCCCGGATCATATCTACCCCATGCACGAACAAATAAGATATTGTCCCCTTGAACCCGCCGGCCAGTTCCCGCTCCAGGCTCAGACTTGCCTGCTGCACGCGTGGTGTTTCAAAGTCCGGAGCAAATGCCGCCACCTCGCTGGTCGCATACGGCTGCCACGCCGCCGGTATCGTGCACGAGACCGGGCCCCCGGGACAGTTCACCGCCGCATTCGGATAAGAAGGAAACACCTGTTGTTGGGCGGAAACCGTATTATCGAGAGAAATAAAATTATCGCTCAGGCCATTGTCATTGATCACCGCCGACTGATAAGTCTGCGGAATGCGGGTATAAAAAATTCCGAATCCCGCCCGCACCATGAGCGGCCGATCGTTGCCGATCGCATACCCGATTCCCACCCTGGGCGCAAAATTCGTTTCTCTTAACGGCATCTTCCCCACCTGCGACCACAGCGGATTACTTACCATTCCCGTCTTCGAAAACGTCTGCAGGTCGTAGCGCGCTCCCAGGCTTAAGCTGAAGTGCGGCGTCAGCCGCGTCGTGTTCTGCAGGAACGCCGAGTAGTCGTTGCTGTTCGGATGCGACACCGGATTCCCGAAATTCTGCTCGTAATATCGCGGCACATTGTGCGCCCACGCCCGCAGCGGGGTTAACTCCAGCCCCTCATGCATCGGCTCAAACGGAATCGGTAAAGACCACGGATTCACCGAAATGTTGTCGTAGAAATACTCCCCACCGAACAGCGACGGGAAGTAATCGAAGTCCAAGGTCCGCATCGCATCGGCCCCGAACTTCCACTGATTTCGCCCGCGGCTCAGGCTCAACGTCTCCGCCATGTGCAGACGGTGTTCCCGGGTTTGCCGCGGCAATGTCGACGACTGCCCAAAGTCCTCCATCCAACTGTAGACACTTGTCTGTGTCCCGGTTGTGTTGGGAAACTGCTGCTCCAGATCGCGCGAGAACTGCACTCGCAGATGGCTTGTCAGCCGCGGGGTAATGCCGCTCAGCAAACTTAGCGATGCGCTTTCTGTCGCCACGTCCTCTCGCCCGTTCGCGCTGATCGAATCAAAGGTAATCGGACTCCCCGGATCAAAATAGACGTTGTTCGCCCCGTAGGACCGCGATGTGCTCAGCCGTGCCGTAAGAAACTGATGCGGCGACAGCACGCGGTCCAGCTTCACAAATCCCGTTTCCCCGAGCAATTTCGCGTGAAACGTTCCGCCCATGGTTGAAAGCTGCGCCGCCGACGCCATCACCAGCGCCTGGTCGCAGGCCAGCCCCCCAATCGCGGGATTGCAAATCTCGTAATCGCCTGGCGTCGGGTAAATGCCCACCAGCGGCACCACCGCCGTCTGATCGTTGTCGAACTCCACCACCTCCGGCACATTAAAAATGTGCTGATCGTATCCCGCAAACAAAAACGTCTTACTGCGCTGGATCGGCCCTCCGATCGTCGCGCCGAACTGGTTCTGCACGTTGCTGGGATTGAAGCCCACAAATGGAGGCGCGGCTCCCCACAACTCACTGTCGCGCAAACGATAGAAGGTGCTTCCGTGCCACTGATTCGTGCCCGACTTCGTCACCACATTCACCACCGCGCCTCCAGCCCGCCCCGACTCCGCTCCATAACCGCTCGATTGCACGCGGAACTCCTGTATCACTTCGTCGGAGAACTGGTAAGGCGCGTGATACCGTCCCGACGCCTGCGCATAGAACCCGTTATTATTGTCCCCTCCATCCACCAGGAAGCTCGTGTTGTATCCCCGAATCCCGTCATAAGAAAGATCTCCGTTCGAACCCGAGGTCAACCCTCGCGGATCCTGCGTCACACCCGGTGACAACAACAGCAGATCGGTGAACCTCCGCCCATTCAGCGGCAGATCCTTGATCGCCCGCTCATTAACCAGCGCCGAAACCGAACTCGGATCCGTCTCCGCCATCCGCGGCGCCTCCGACACCGTGATTGATTCCTTCGGCCCCGCTACCTTCAGCTTGAACGTCAACTGGGCCGCCGCGCCCACCTCTACCCGAATCACCGGCGAAATCTGGGGCGACATCCCCTCCGCCTCGGCCCGCGCCGAATACTCCCCCGGCGGCAGCAGGTCAACTGCGAATCGTCCCGCGGAATCCGTCGCCGAGTGGTAGCGGACCCCAGTCTCCAGCCGGATCGCCACGATATCCGCGTTCGTAATCACCGCTCCCTGCGCATCCTGTACCACGCCCCGCAACGCGCCCGTGGATGCATCCTGCCCCCACGCGCCACACACGACAAAAATATGAAAAATGAGCTGAAAGAGAGATACCCGGAAGACAACTACGCGAAAGACGCTGCGAATCGTAGCCAGAAACGGCGCAAAGCGGCGGCACATACCGATCCCCTCGTGTCCGAGACTTCGGAATCGGAGGGGATTCCGGAAACCCTGCGAATGTATATACCAAAGTGCGTCTCGCCGGAATGTGACGCGCGCACACGCAATATGTTCAGTTTTGAGAGAGTCGTTGGTTGTCAGTCGTTGGTCGTTGGACGTCAGTCGTTGGCGAGCAAGAGCCTTTCATCCCCAAGTCGAACCGCGAACGACTAACGACTGACGACCAACGACTGCATCACCCACTCAATGTGCCGGAGCTACCGCCGGAGGCGCTGGCTTCGCACCAAAGTCCACCTTCGGCACCGCGCGCGACGCTTCCGTAGCCTGGAAGTACGCCGGGTTCTGCTTATAGCCCGCAAACCCCGCATAGATATTGTTCGGGAACTGCAGCAGATAAGTGTTGTAATCCTGCAGCGTGTCGTTATAGCGCTTGCGCTCGACGGCGATCCGGTTCTCGGTTCCCGCCAGCTCATCCTGCAAGCGCAGGAAATTCTCGTTCGACTTGAGTTGCGGATAATTCTCCACGATCAGCAGCAACCGCCCGATCGCGCCATCCAACTGCCCGTTCGCGGCAATCTTATCGGACGGAGTCTGCGCCGAAAGCAGCGCCGACCGCGCCTTCGCGATGTCCCCAAAAACCGTCACTTCCTGCTGCGCATATCCCTTCACCGTCTCCACCAGGTTCGGAATCAGATCCGCGCGCCGCTGCAGCACGATGTCCACTTGCGACCACGCCGCCTTCACCGCTTGATCCTTCGCCACCAGTTGATTGCGCACGCCCACGTACTGCCCAAACAGCGCCAGCACGATCACCACCAGCACCACCAGTACAATCAAGCCCTTGCTCATATCACTCTCCTGAACAGAAAATTAATCGCTAGTCTAAAAACCACGCAACGCTTACGCCGCCGGATCCAGCATCTTGTCCACTGCCGCCGTCACCTGTTCCACCAACTTCAGATAGCGCGCAAACACCTCATCCACCTTCGCCGACTTCCGCTCGGCCTTGCGCTCTCTGACGTCCAGCAGCTCACCAAACGCGCTCGTATCAATCCCCAGCTTATCCGCCAGCGCAGCCGCCGCTTCCCGCTTCGATCCCGCTCCCGCATCGCCGAGCGCAATCAGCGCATGACGGAACAGTGTTCCAAACGCCGGAAGCGACCGCAGCAACAGGTCCCACTTCGCCTCCGCGTTTCCCGACACCATCAGCAACCGCTGCCGCAGCAGGATCGTCTTCTCCCGCAGTTCATACTCCACCTGCGCCCGATGCAAACGCATCGGGATCTCCAACGTCTTCAGAACGTCTTCTCCCCACAGCACGCGATAGTGCCGCCGCATATCCAAGAATTCGATGGAGAAAAGGTCTGCCGACCGCCGCATCTCTTCCGCACTCATCAGCAGCGGCTCGCGATGCTTCTTCTTCCCCCACCACTCGATCGCTGGAGCCAGCGCCACAATCGCGGCGAAAGAAGTCTCGCCGAGCACGCATAGCAAATTCACGTCCGAGTGCTCGGCAATATAGTCTCCCGCCGCGGCCGACCCATAAAGAATCACCGCCAGAAGATTCGTTCCCGACGCTCCCCGCATCCGTTCGACAAACTCGTCGATCAGTTTTTCTGGAACCATCGCGACTCTCGCTTTCTAATAACCGCCAAACGATCCGCCTCCGCCTGTGCTCCCGCCGCCAAATCCGCCAAACCCGCCTCCACCCCCGCCGCCACCGAATCCGCCGCCAAATCCGCCACCACCAAAACCGCCGCGACCACCGCCCATATTGCTAAACAGCATGCCCCACAGCAATCCCGACCAAAATCCAGATCCACCGCTGCCTCGTCCAGGGCCACCGCCCCGAAATATCGCACGTAGAATGGGGATCACAACAAAGATGATGAGGAGGACGATGAGAATCGGCGAGATGCCGCCACTCGGTGCGGATCGTTGACGGGGCGCAGCCAGTTGAGGCTGATTGTCCAACGTCACTCCAGCATCTTTTGCGATGACATCGGCGATTGCCGAGGTCATGAGAGATAAACCCGCAGCATAATTCCCGCTGGTCAGATACGGCACCGCTTCCCGACGAAAACCGCCTATCTTGCCATCCGGAAGAATTGGTTCCAAACCATAGCCAACACTCGCTCCGAACTTGCGATCCTCGGTCGCTAATAGGATCAGTACACCGCGATCCTTTCCTTTCGCCCCGATCCCCCACTTCTGATACAGCGCTACCGCGTAATTAAAGACGTCTTCGCCGTCCGTCGACTTCACGGTCACCACGGCAATCTGGGCCTGCGCCTTCTGATCCACCTGCCGGCAAAGATCGTTCAACCGCGCCTGCGTAGCCGCATCCAGAACCCCCGCGAAATCATTGACGTAATTCGTGGCATGCAGAGAAGCAATAGGCTCGGCGGCAACCCACACCGCTGCCCCCAGCAATATCCAAAGGATCGCCGAAATTCGCGTCCGCCGTTTCATTCAGAAAAATTGTACAGGAGTGCGCTCCACGAAAGGTTGGGCGCTGCAGCTCGAGCCTAATGCGTCTTGATCAGGGAGCCGACCAAATAGCCGAGCGCCATCGACACCACGGCACTAACCAGCCCAAGCAGTGCCCAATTAAGCAGGACCCAATGAAGCCAGCGAGACTGAGCTTTGGGCGGCGGCTCGGGGAGCTGACCGAGAACTTGCTCTGAGACATCTTGACTGAGGACCTGCTGCGAAACTTGCGCCGAGACTTGCTCGGGGACTTGCTCCGAGACTTGCTCGGGGACTTCGGACTTCTGTTCCCCCAAGGCCTCGTGCGTCGGCTGGATCAAAATTAACTCCGGCGAATCCGACTCGATCGAATCTGACTCGGAAGCAGGAGGTTGAGTCTTTTCAGGCTGGGCATTTCCCGGCTCCGGCTTCTCACTAAAGGCTTTGGGAATCATTTCGGCGAGCCGGTCCAAAACCGTCTCGTGGTCCTTGGTGAAACCGCGTAGACGCGGAGAGAAAATCTCCAGCAGGCCGACCACCCTGACATCAGACACGATGGGAACGGCTATGAGCGAGCCTATCCCCAGTCTGCGACCGATTTCAGGATCAATGCGCGGGTCGTTTTCCGTATCTTCACACCGGACGAGGAGGCCAGTGCGGACACATTCTCCAGAGAGACCCTGTTGCAAGTCCACCGGGGCTCCGAGCGGCGGCGCTGATTCACCGGCTCGCGCCCGGCAGATCATCTCGTCATCCGTGAGAAACGCCAGAGCCGCGCCACTGGCTCCGGTGAGGCTCAAGGCGGAGTCGGTGATCAGCTGCAAAACTGCATCGACGTCCTCCTCACCTATCTCGCGGATCTCGCGGCGAACTGCTTCCAGCGAAGAGAGCACTCCACCTGGATCGGGCATTGGAACAACCTCAGGGGCTTCAATGCCCGGCGCCGGCGATCTGCGAGTGCTCGGATACATAGTTGCGACCTTATTAGCCAGAATTTCCCTTTTTTCGCCAGAAAAACTGCGGTCAGATTGTAACCCATCCCGCCTGTTCTCAACATACTCCAAACGGGTAAGCTCTTCTGGACTGGACGCGAACTGTCTTGATCGCTGGGAAAGGGCAGTTCGAATAAGTGGACAATGCAGCGGAGACGACGTAAAGTCTCGGTGTGATCAGCCGTGAGAGTCACCTTCCGTCAGTAATAGCTCGCGCCCAGCGCCATGGCGGACGCACTGCAATCGTCGATTCGCAGGGGTCGTTCACCTATCGCGACTTGCTGGATGCGTCTTCGTGCGTGGCGGCGGCGCTGCTCGCTGGCCGCGAGGACCTTCAGGGAGGCGACCTTAATGAAGAGCGCGTGGCATTTCTGCTGACGCCGGGATTTCCTTGGGTTGCGGCGCAGTGGGGCATCTGGCGGGCAGGTGGCGTCGCCGTCCCGTTACCGCTCAACTCTACGAGGCCGGAGCTCGAATATTTTATCGACGATACCGGGGCATCGACCCTGGTGTTCGATGCTTTGACGGCTCCGCTGCTGTCGCCAATTGCCGCCGCCCGCGGCATCCGCGCGCTGTCGCTGTCGCATGACCAGCTCCGCGGCCGTCGACCAGCGGAATTGCCGGACATAACGCCGAACCTGATCAACATGAACCACGACCGGCGCAACCACGACCGGCGCGCCATGATTCTCTACACCAGCGGCACGACCAGCCGACCCAAAGGCGCGGTCACAACCCATGCCAACATTACGGCGCAAATCATGAGCCTGGTGGAGGCCTGGGAGTGGTCGGCCGGCGATCGCATTCTGCTGTGTTTGCCGCTGCACCACGTGCACGGAATCATCAACGTTGTTTCCTGTGCGCTGTGGTCGGGCGCAACCTGCCAGATGTTGGAGCGCTTCGACGCGAATGCCGTGTGGGACCGCATCGCCAGCGGCAGCGTGACTCTGTTCATGGCGGTGCCGACGATTTATGTGAAGCTCATCGCCGCCTGGGACCGGGCTTCGCCGGAACGCCGCGCGGACCTGAGCCGGGCTTGCGCCGGGTTGCGTTTGATGGTGTCCGGCTCGGCAGCGCTGCCGGTGAGCACACTCCAGCGCTGGCAGGAAATCAGCGGCCACACATTACTCGAGCGCTACGGCATGACGGAGATTGGCATGGCGCTGTCGAACCCGTTACGAGGCGAGCGCGTGCCGGGCAGCGTCGGGAGGCCGCTGCCAAGCGTCGAGGTTCGACTGGCCGGAGAAAACGGCGAGCCGGTTGCCCCGGGAACACCGGGTGAGATCGAAGTCCGTGGCGCGAGCGTGTTCGCGGAATACTGGGGCAAGCCCGAGGCAACCCGCGCTGCCTTCCGCGATGGATGGTTTCGCACGGGCGATACTGCGGTCGTCGAGAATGGCGTCTATCGTATTCTTGGCCGCACGAACATTGACATCCTCAAGACGGGCGGACACAAGGTATCCGCGCTGGAGATTGAAGAATCGCTGCGCCAACATCCCGCGATTGCCGAGTGTGCCGTGGTCGGCGTGCCCGATCCAGAGTGGGGCGAGCGCGTCGCTGCGGCCGTAGTTCTGAAAGAGGTACTGAATGACGTGCTGAATGACGGCGATGCCCTCGATCTCGCGGCCCTTCGCGCCTGGGCCAAGGAGTTGCTAGCGGCTCACAAATTGCCTTCGCGGCTTCTCGTGCTGGATGCGCTTCCGCGCAACGCGATGGGAAAGGTAATGAAGCCTGCGGTGGTGGCGCTGTTTCAAACTGCGGACGACGGCGAGCGCGTCGCCTAGCGTGGCGCAAGTCAAGCGCCCAAATCCAGCGCCTAAAGGCGCATTCATAAGGCGGGGCTTACGGCATGCCTGAAGGCATGCCCTGATACGAATCGGACTTGCACCACAGGCTGCTAGCCGGCTGCGGAAGAAGTCTAACTTCTCCCCCCAGCCCCAAAAAGGGGCCACGCTCAACGATGTCTGCCAACTGGCGGGTGGGCCAACCGGCGGGTAAGAATTCAGAAATTTGGGGGGGGGTGCCCCCCTCCCCCCTAAAATGAGTTAAGTCGATGATAGTAAGGTAGTTACATGTAACGTGTTACAAAGATGGGACTTAGCATTGAATTTTGCTGTTTGGCGTGCACTTGCGCGGGTGCTGACCGGGGCCATTTGTCGGACATTTGTTGTCAGAGAGCACGTGAAAAGTTTGCGGCCGGAAATGCGTTCGTCTCTGGAGACTGGCGCAGTTCTCGATGGTGCACTGTCGAGGTATCTTCGCACCGATTGGGGGAGCGGGTCTGTGATGACGGTACGAGAAGAATGTGATGAAAAAGGGTGACGGAATCCGGGAAAATTAGTCCTCTGTGCGGGGTCACACGAGGCTGTGATATGCAGCACGGTGCGCTTTCATTTGAAGCGAGAACATATAACAGTAAGGGTGGGTCTGCAGGGGGAAAACCATGAAAAGAATCCTCATTTTAGGTGCGGCTGGCAGGGACTTCCATGATTTTAACGTGATTTTCCGCGACAATCCCGACTACAAGGTGGTTGCTTTTACCGCCACGCAAATCCCTGACATTGCAAACCGCCGATACCCGGCGGAGCTGGCCGGCGGTTTGCTGTATCCCGATGGAATACCGATCTTTGAAGAGAAGGACTTGGAGAAACTGATTGCCAACGAGCGGGTGGATGCGGTGCTGTTCGCTTACAGCGATATCTCCTACCAAAACCTGATG
>JBEKWX010000104.1:0-10104 GCA_049512675.1 Terriglobales bacterium
CCTGTTCGTCTGCAGGAGGCAGCGCGATAACCCTGAATGAAGAAAAGCATTGCACTCACCCCTGACATCGAGACCCTGTTCGGCACGCGCGATGAAAATCTCCATGTGCTCGAAGACGGCCTGAACATCAATATCGACCTGCGTTCGGATCGCATCGAACTGGAAGGCGCGCCCCGCGACGTGGCCCGCGCCGAACAGTTATTCGCCGACTACGAGCACTTGCGGAAGTCCGGCCACCAGTTCGTGAACGGCGACCTGGGCAGCATGTTGCGCATGGTCGTCAACGATCCAAACGCCACTCTGCGCGGACTGGCCGAGGCCGGGCGCCAGCGTTCTTTTGGACGCCGCACGGTCCAGCCGAAAAGCCCCAACCAGCGCCGCTACCTCGAAGCCATTGAGCAGTACGACATGGTGTTCGGCGTCGGCCCCGCTGGCACCGGCAAGACCTACCTCGCCGTGGCCATGGCCATCTCGGCCCTGCTGAACAAGCAGGTCAACCGCATCATTCTGGCGCGGCCAGCGGTCGAGGCGGGCGAGCGCCTGGGCTTTCTGCCCGGCACCTTGCAGGAGAAGATCGATCCCTATCTGCGCCCCTTGTATGACGCGCTCTTTGACATGCTCGAGCCCGAGCGCGTCGAGCGCTATCTGGAAAAAAATATCATCGAGATCGCGCCCATTGCCTTCATGCGCGGGCGCACCCTGAACGATTCGTTCGTCATCCTGGACGAGGCGCAAAACACGACCTCCGAGCAAATGAAGATGTTCGTCACCCGCCTGGGATTCAATTCCAAGGCGGTGATCACCGGCGACATCACGCAAATCGACTTGCCCAGCGCGCGCCGCAGCGGGCTGATCGAAGCGGTCGAGATTCTGAAAAGTGTAAACGGCCTCGCGTTCGTGCATTTCGACGAAAGCGATGTGGTGCGCCATCACCTGGTTCAGAGAATCATTCGCGCCTACGACGAGCACAAAGTGCGGCTGGCGGAGCAGCAGTTGTCGCTGCTGGAGCCGAAATCTGGGGCGCCGCAGGCGGACATTGCCGAGCCTCCGCGGCCAGCGTCTTTGCCGGGCCCGACGGAAGAGCCACACCTGCGCAATTAAACGGAGACTTCGGCGCTGGCTCTATGCATCTGGCCGCGCGATGCATAGGTCCTTCGCTTCGCTCACAATGACAATAGAGAAGCGAACTTGGTCATCTTTCAAAAGCGCGTCGCGGATCTGACCGAGTTGGCGCTCCGCCGTTTTGTGGCGCGCGCCCGGCGCGCCGCGGGATTGAAGGGCGGGGTCAACGTGCTGCTGACTTCGAGCGCCGAGATGAAGTCCCTGAACCGCCGTTTCCGCGGAAAAGACCAGCCCACGGACGTGCTGTCGTTTCCCGCCGAGCCCGGCGCCCAAGAACAATTCGCGGGCGAAATCGCCATTTCAGCGGAGATCGCAGCGCAAAATGCGCGGGCCCTCGGACACTCACCCGCCGAGGAAGTTAAGATTTTAGTGTTGCACGGCGTTCTCCATCTGCGCGGCTACGATCACGAATGCGACAATGGAAGGATGGCCAGGCGCGAAAAACAGTTGCGCGCGAAACTCCGCCTTCCGCTGGGGCTCATTGAAAGAGCGACGATCGAAAGAGCGCCGACTCCGCGCTCCGGGAGGAATCGCCACCAATGATCGGTGTCGGCATAGCTCTCGCGCTCCTGTTCGGCCTGCTGACGCTGGTCTCCTACGTCGACCGTCTCTACCAGGAGATCGGCAAATTCCTCTCGCGCGATTTCCAGGACAACATCGACGCCTTCGAACAGATCGTAGAGCCGCGGCTGGGAGTGACGCGCCAGCGCGCCTCGCTCTCCATGGCCATTCTGACGCAACTGGTCACCGCCGCCATTGCCATGATCGTCGGCTTCACCGTCTTCCGCGACCGCGCTTGGAGCGCCTACGAAGTCCTCGAAGCCACCCTCAGCCTGGTGCTGATCATCATCTTTTTTAATCGCCTGCTGCCCTTCGTCTTTTTTTCGCGTACCCGCGGGCGCTGGCTGGCGGACTGGGTGCTGCCTTTGCGCGTGCTCATCTACCTGGTTCTGCCCGTGACCCTGGTGCTCGGATTCTGCCAGTCCGTCACCGCGCTCACTCGCGAGCACATCGACGCGCGACCGGAAACCTCCTCCGAAGCCGTTGACGCCTTGATTGAAGCGGGACAGGAAGAAGGCATCATCCAGGAAGGCGATCGCGAGTTGATCCAGTCGGTAGTGGAGTTCAGCGGCAAGACGGTTCGCGAGGCCATGAAGCCACGCCCGGAGATGGTCGCCGTCCCGTCCGACTACACTGTCGAGCAGGTGGTCGAGTTGCTCCGGGGCAAGCACTTCTCGCGCATCCCCGTGTACGAGGGTTCGATTCACCACATCAAAGGCATTCTCCACGCGCAGGATGTGATGCAAGTGCCTGACTCCGAAGCGCACACGCGCACGGTCGCGACCCTGATGCGAACCGACGTTTACTTTGTCCCGGAAAGCAAGTTAGTAAGTGACCTGCTGCGCGAAATGCAGCGCAGTAACATCCGCATGGCGATAGTAGTAGATGAATACGGAGGCGTAGCCGGCCTGGTAACTATCGAAGACCTGGTAGAAGAAATAGTAGGAGAAATCGGCGATGAGCACGAGAAAGCCCAGGTGGTGCAGGAAAACGACCACTCCTACATAGTCCCCGGCAACATGGATGTAGACCGTCTCGATGAACTCTTCGGCATGCGCCCCGAAGGCCACGAATCCTCCACCATCGCCGGCCTGGTCAGCGAACTCGCCGGACGCATTCCCAAGAAAGGCGAAGTCATCGAAGACGAAGGACTGAAGTTCGAAGTTTTGGATTCGACCGACCGGCGGGTGGAGCGCGTGCGCATCACAACCGCTCCCAAGCAGATGAAGTTGATTTGAGAAGCGGCGAATGTTTACTTGAAAGCAAGATTATTCACTTCACGCATGTTCGGGTGTATGCTCTGGGGGTGGCGCTAGATGCCCCAAGAGCTTCCGGCTGTCCGTCCAGCAAAACCAAGGAAGTTCTTCCCAAGGAGGCGTGTGACTCTAATCCCGGCTTGGGCTTGTAACGGTGGGTTTGTCATTCACGCTGACAGCGAGGAGAACTGCGGCGATTTCCGCAGATCAGTACAAAAAATAGTCCCGCAACCAATGGGGCGATTGCAGGTAATCGTGGCTGGGTCTGGTATTGGGCCATTGATCGAAGGGTTTGCTACTCGATTGAAAGAACGCCTAGATCGCGACAATGCTTCTGACATTCAAGATTTGAAGCGCTTGATGGAGCACCGATTACCGCTCTTCTACCGCAATGAAGTCGCGAATTATCCCTGCCCAGATGAAAATAAACTACACAAATTTATCGTCGGAGCGTGGTCATCTGTCACTAAGGACTTCGCTGTTTGGGCGGCTCCCTACGACATGCTCATTCCCGTCACTTCCTATGAACTGGCCGGGGTGGAATACGAATTGTACAACTACTTAGCCCAACGCCTTTATTATCCAGACATGGCATTCTCGCAGGCCATTCTAGCTGGCCTGTATCTCTTGACCGTTGCCGAAGCCACTTCTTCGTTTGTTCGTGCTCCTTACCGAGTTGCTGTCATATCGGAGCGCGGTATTGAGATGGAAAAAGACCCGAACGTGAGAGCGATAACCGAGCGCCTTGTGGCATATGAGCGGCGAGTCAATGCGCTCTTCCTTGCATGTGCCGATACAAGCATCGCCGTCCCAGATTTTGAAGACTTAATTGACGATTTCAAAACTACCGCATCTGCGCTGCATCGGGATCACATAGACCAACAGGCATCCAGAACGAGTTTTGAAGAACTGATTCACGGTGGTCCCTTGAGATCTGTTCCTGGCATGGTTGGGTTTGGGCCACGTGGATACCAAGTGGAGCATGACCGGAAGAGACTTACGGAAGCGCGGCAGAATTTCCGGCGTTTCCGGGAGCGAGCACGAGCATGGGAAGAGTCCGCCGGAACCAATCCCAACATAGTTAATGCCGGAGATGTAAGAGTGATCGGATGCGCAACTCCGCAATGTGGTCGGGTATTTTTTGGCAAACTGACTCGCGTAGAGGGATCAGACCCGGTACTTGAAGGCACCTGTCCGAAATGCGGCAAAGAGTATCGCTTGCAGTTTGCTGACTTGACTTAAAATGGGACTGCGGTTTCACTAGCGTGATTAGTTTGTGCCTTCATGGTCAGTTTATCGAAAGTCAGAGTCGGAGCAGTAACCATATGACGCAGAGTGTCAATGAACAGATCGGATCGCTTGCGGCGATTGAACCGGAAGGTCATCTCGTCCAAGTAGGCCGCAAGGTGTTTCGCGCTGATCTTATGCCACGATCCAATAATGCCGCGCTTCAAGAGCGAGAATGCCGATTCGACGGTGTTAGTCGAGATGCACGCGCCGTTCTCATATCGGGCGTATTCTTTGGCACCGTGGTTGACCGTTTCATGCTTGAAGTCGCCAACGGCTCCCTTATATCCGCGCCATTCGTCAGTCACGATCACTTCCACGTCTTCGCTGATATTTTCTTGTATGTACTTGGCGAGCGTTCCGCTACTAGCATCAGAAGCGTGGAAGAATCGCAGATCGCCGCTGCGCTGTCGGATGCCGATAACAACTTCCTTGGCATTCATAGCAGCCTTTATACCTTGGCCGCGTTTACGACCGCCCACATAGGTTTCGTCCATTTCGATAGTACCGTCCAGCATTGGGGCGTCCACTTCTTTCATAGCAGCACGAATTCTGTGACACAAATACCACGCCGTTTTGTAGGAGCCTTTGTGTTCACCCCAGATTGTCCGCTTGAGTTGCAATGCACTCATGCCTTTTTTCGCTTCACAGAGCAACAGGACAGCCATAAACCAGAGCGGCAACGCCAAATGGGAATCATTGAAAATCGTGCCTGTGGTCACGGAGAACTGATAACTGCATTCGCTACAAGTGAACTGTTTGCGAGAATCTACCCACCACACGTTGCGGTTTTTGCAGCGCGGGCATTCGACGCCTTCGGGCCATCGGAGCCGGGTCAGAATCTCACGGCAATCTTCGTCAGTGGAGAACTTTTGATTCAACTCAGGGAGCGTCATGACCGAACCTCGTAAGAAGAAATCGCACAAGACAGGTAGGCCGCTTGAAGGCGTGCCAATGAGGAAGCTGGTAAAGCGAGTGAAGGACGAATTGCACGAACGGATAAGGAAAGCCGAATCGGAAGGCTCTGATAAACCGAAGCAGGACTAGAACTTAACCTTATCATGAGGTTAATATATACTATTTGCTAACACGTGTCAAGTGAATAATCATGCTTGAAAGGTATTAACCCGTGTTTACCACTACCCCCTCCCCCCTGCGTATAGGAATCATAGGGTTAGGGGGTGTCGAGCCGCCAAAATCTAGAGCGCAAAGGACTTATTTTCAAAATATTCCGCAATAAGGACTTAGCTCGATTTTTCGCTTAGTTCTATTAGAAGCCATAGTCTCGGCGGCTTGCTGACGCCCGCTTGTTGCTTCAAAAACAATTATCAAAGAGCAAACAAAATCACTGTGAGACCTGAGTCCGGGAGACGAACAAACTTATGCCTCGGCCCGTCAAGAAGATATTATTGCATTCGGCGGGCGGATGTCTGTGATGGCGCACACCGGCTGGGTGTGATGAAAAAAGTCAGGGTCCCAGATTGCGGAAGTGAAGACGCCCGCGCGGCGTCCCACGTCTCGAAAAGGGCGAGACGTGGGGCACCCGGCCCCAAGGGGTTGATCGTCGGATCTGATCCACCCTGATCGACAATGTCAAGTGTGAGCGGATCACAGCAGACGCGCCTAATAGTGACGATCTACCTGGCTCCAATGAAATACGTCGTTGATACCTGCATATTCAACAAGCTGCGGGACGGGAAGCTTCAGCCGTCTGATCTTCCTTCAGACGGTCGACTGGTGGTGACTCACATACAGGTCGATGAGATAAACAATACCAGCGACAAAGAACTTAGAGCCCGTCTCATTCTGGCGTTTGCGGGAATTGCGCCCGAGATTGTTCCCACCGAAACTTTTCTGTACGATGTTTCTCGGCTCGATAGAGCCAAGATGGGAAACGGGGAGGTGTTTCTGGCAGTCAAAACCGCCCTGGACGGTAGGGAAAAGAAGCGAAACAACACACAGGATGCCCTTATCGCCGAGGTCGCGATCGTCAACGGCTTCACATTGCTGACCTCAGACCGCAATCTCGCCGATGTCGCACTCGGACTCGGGGCAAATATACGTTTCTTCGATGTGTAGCCGGGTGCTCCACTTCTTGCAGTTCTCGAGGCTGTCGGCGTTCCTGTCGAGCCAACCGCAAGCCCACCTGTCATCTTGCATATCTTGTGACATACGTATTATAATCTGTCACAAGTATTGGAGTGTGACACATGAACGCTGAAACTCGAATGCGGGTCAACGAAAACGGGCGCGTCGTCATTCCCGCTTCCTATCGGAAAGCGCTGGGGATCAAGGCCGGGGACGAAGTGATTTTACGCATGGAAGACGACGAACTGCGGATCACGACGATGAAGCGGCGTCTGGAGCGCGCACGGCGGCGCATTCGGCAGTACGTGAAACCGGGCGTGTCTCTGGCGGACGAGCTCATCGCGGAACGGCGCGAGGCGGCAAAACGTGAGTAGATTCGCAACGAGCAAGATCGTACTGGACGCGTCGGCTATGCTCGCTGTGCTCAATCATGAGCCGGGTTCGGAGAAACTGACTCCGGAGATGCTGAGCAATGCCGCCGGGAGCACGGTTAATTTGGCCGAAGTCCAAACCAAGCTGGTGAGTCGCGGGGGCCAGCCCGACGAAGCCTGGGAGGACGCGCTCAGCGCGGTCCATGAACCGGTACCGTTCACCGCCGCGCAAGCGAGGATTGCGGGCAATCTCGTGACTCCAACGCGCCCGCTCGGTCTGTCCTTGGGGGACCGTGCCTGTCTGGCGCTTGGCACTGCACTCCATGCTCCGGTCTACACCACGGATAAATCATGGAAAAACCTGAGAATTGGCGTCCGAATTCATGTCATTCGGTAAGTTGAGATGCCCGCTGGCAGCAAGCGGCCAGAAGCTAGTAGCCTATCTCCATGTCCTTCCACTCCGGATTCGTCTGCATTCTGGGCCGCCCCAACGCGGGCAAGAGCACGCTGCTGAATGCGCTGGTGGGCGAGAAGCTGGCCATCATTTCGCCGAAGCCCCAGACCACGCGCAACCGCATTCTTGGCATCATCAATGTCAATGTCCCCCAGCAGAAAGGACGCGAGGCCGGGCAAATCGTGCTGATCGACACACCGGGAGTTCACCGTTCCGGCTCCTCGCTTGGACGGAAGATGATGTCCGAGGTGCGCGAGGCGCTTGAAGGCTGCGAACTGATTCTGATGATTGTGGACGCGAAAAAGAAATGGGACCGCGACGACAGCGCTGTTCTCGACCTGGCGAAAAAGGCGGGCACGCCGGTTTTTTTGTTGCTCAACAAAATTGATCTGCTGGCCGACAAGAGCAAGCTGCTGCCGCTGATCGCGCAGTTCCAAGCGCTGCACGATTTCAAGGAGGTCGTTCCCATCTCAGCTCTCAAGAGGAAAGGCCTCGACGAATTGCTGTGCTGCGTGGTGAAGGCGCTGCCCAACGGCCCACGCTATTTTCCCGAAGATCAGATTACCGATCAGCCGGTGCGATTCATGGCGGCGGAGTTGATCCGCGAACATGTTCTTATGCAGGCGCATGAAGAAGTGCCGCACGCGGTCTCGGTGCTGATCGAGCAGTTCGAAGAGAGCCCGAGGCTGACGCGGATTGCCGCCGTGATTTATTGCGAGCGCGAAGGCCAAAAAGCCATCCTGCTCGGCAAAGGCGGACAAATGCTCAAGAAGATTGGAACCGCAGCCCGCCTTGACATCGAGAAAATGGTAGGGACCAAGGTTTTTCTCGAACTGTTTGTCAAGATCAAGGCCGGCTGGCGCGATTCACGCAGCTTTGTGGAAGAGCTGGATTGGCGGCGTCAATTACAGCAAATCGGAGGGCCGCCGGACCCGGAGTTGTGACCTGGGGCCAGACTACGGGTTTCAGGTCGCCGGCAGCCACCTGACTATGGGAACCCGACCGACGTAATACTCTAAGGGTTGCCTGCTATCCAAATAAAGTTTGCATCTCAGACTCTAAGTGCCTAGAATCGGTGGGCGTCTTTATGCATCCTAGTTGTATAGAAAGGTTAAGTGAAGGCCGGAAGCAACGCCTACAGCCCATTTATGGCCGATTCTCCGCGATCCCCAGAACCATCGCCGCAGCCGCCGCAATCGTGCAACTTCGATGCGAAGAAGCTTGATCTCAAGCTAAGCGTTACGCTTTCCGCCGACCGCGATGCGGTAGACCAGGTCGTCCGAAGTATTATGAATGTGGTGCGGGAAGTGAAATGTGCCCCGGGAAGTGAAGACGACATCGAACTGGCGTTGACCGAAGCCCTCGCCAATGCCGTCGTGCATGGAGCGAAAAGCGATCCCTCCAAGGTTATCGAATGCGACGTGGCCTGCGACGACGAGCGGGGCCTCCTGATCATAGTGCGCGATCCCGGCTCCGGTTTTGATCCTTCCAAGCTTTCCGATCCCCGCCAGGGTGAGAACATCTATGCGGATCACGGGCGCGGCATTTACCTGATCAATCAGTTGATGGACGAAGTCCAGTTTCACAAGAACGGGGCTGAGATTCACATGCTGAAAAAATAGGCCTCAGCTCCCAGCTCTCAGCTCTCAGGAAAACCTGCGAATTCAGTTCTTACGCAATTGTGTTGACGTTGTCCGCGGCGAAGTTTTGCATTTTCTGATGGCTGATGGCTGACGGCTGCTTCACTCTTTCGCCGCAATTCCCAGGCTTTTCATCTTGCGATAGAGGTGGCTGCGCTCGAGGCCGAGCACTTCCGCGGTGCGGCTGACGTTGCCATGATTCTCGTCCAGCTTTTTGAGAATGTAGTCGCGCTCGTAGGCCGCGCGCGCCTGGTGCAGCGTGGAACCTTCGCTACCCGCCACGCGGCGGCTGGCGTCGCGGTGCACCAGCGGCGGAAGATGCTTGCGCTCGAAACGTGAGGTGGTGGGATTCATGATCACGATACGCTCGATCACATTGCGCAGCTCGCGGACATTCCCCGGCCAGGCATAGCGCATCAGGACGTCGATGGCATCATCGGTGATCTCTCGTGGACGGCGGCCGTAGGCGGAAGCAAATTCTTTCAGGAAGTGCCGCGCAAACAAGGGGATGTCTTCCTTGTGTTCGCGCAGCGGGGGCACCACAAAAGGAACCACGTTCAGACGGTAGAAAAGATCCTCGCGGAAATTTCCCTTGGCGATTTCTTCATCCAGGTCTTTGTTGGTGGACGCAATCACGCGCACGTCCACGGTGACGGGATCGTCGCTTCCCACTGGGATGAAGCGCTGTTGTTCCAGGGTGCGTAAGACTTTGGACTGCGTCTTCAGACTCATGTCGCCGACTTCATCCAGAAATAAAGTCCCGCGATCGGCCTTCTGAAACTTGCCTTCCTTGTCAGCGGTCGCTCCCGGGAACGACGATTTGCGGTGGCCGAAGAGTTCGCTGTCGATCAGGTCTTCGGGAATCGCGGCGCAGTTCACTTCGACAAACATTTCATCTTTGCGGAGGCTCTGCATGTGGATGGCATGCGCGACCAGCTCTTTGCCGGTGCCCGATTCGCCGTAGATCAGCACGCGTCCGTTGGTGGGCGCCATCAGCGCAATCTGCTGGCGCAGCGCCTTCATGGGAACGCTGTCTCCCACGATCACGCTCTTCGATTGCAGTTGCTTGCGCAGGTCGAGATTCTCGTGGCGGAGCCGCCGGGCTTCGATCGCATTTTTTACCAGGATGAGCGTCTTTTCGAGCGATAGCGGCTTTTCGGCAAAATCGTAGGCACCCAGCTTGGTGGCGCGGACGGCGGTCTCGATGGTTCCGTGGCCCGAGATCATGATGACCTCGGGCGGATCATCCATCTCGCGGATTTTCTCCAGCACTTCCAGGCCGTCGATCCCGGTTAGCCACACATCCAGCAGGATCAGATCGAAGC
>JBEKWX010000105.1:0-10063 GCA_049512675.1 Terriglobales bacterium
CTGGCTGAATCCCTGGGCGGAGTCGAAACCCTGATTTCGCATCCCGCCACGATGACGCACGCTGCCGTCGGCGAAGAAGGCCGCCGCAAAATCGGCATCACCGACGGATTGGTTCGCATTTCCGTCGGCATCGAGGACGTGGACGATATTCTCGCCGATCTCGACCAGGCGTTGGCCGCGATCTAGCTTTCAGGTATCAGCCGTCAGTTATCAGCCGTCAGTTATCAGCCGTCAGCCATCAGTAAAAACTGATTTGGCCTGAAGGCTGATGGCTGATAACTGACGGCTGTTTTACCGCACTGACTCTCCAATCCACTCCAGGTATGCCGCGCTCCCATCTTCAATGCCAATCTCGATACACTCCGGAAGTTCGTAAGAATGCAGCTCACTCAATGCCTCGCGTACACGATCGAAAGCGTCTATCGTCGTTTTGATTACGAGCAGCCACTCGGTTGCCGTCTCGACCTCGCCTTCCCAGCGATATACCGATTCAATCTGGGGAGCGATGTTGACGCAGGCTGCCAGTTGCCGGTCAACCAGCGCATGCGCGATGCTCCGGGCTTCTTCGAGCGAACCGCAGGTCGTGAGAACGAGCCTTTTGTCGGTCATATAAGATCGGTCGTATCAAGTCGGTCGTATCAAATCGAAGATCCACGTTTCACTCGAAGCATACGAGGCAGCCGATGGCAACGCAAATCAAGTTTGGCACGTCTGGATGGGGGGGCGGTGATGGCCGAAGAGTTTACTGGGCGACCTATTTGCCGAAGTTGGTTCCTTCTATCCGCTGCGCGAGAACTTCCGCTTGACGCCGGAAGTGGAACAGAAGTTAACTGAGAAGTTACGTAGTAATCCAAGCGAGTTTGACGGCATCAAAGTTGCTTACGTGGTGAGGACCGACGGACTCAAACTCGTCCTCGCCGACGGAGCGTGGGTTTGCTACCGGCTCTCGGGCACGGAGCCAGTGGTGTGCGTGTATTGCGAAGCGCGCAGCAGGGAAGAGCTCGCAAAGTTGAGTGCGGCAGCGAAAGCATGGATCTTCGATTAGGAGCACCGTCGAGAGCGCGCATCCTTCCACGCGGGGAGGAAGGCCTGCGCGCGGTCGTTGGTCATGCTGTGGATCAGGCGATGGATCAGGCCAAGGATCAGGCTCCCAGGGCAGAGGCGGTGGCGGCGCGCTGGGTCGAACGCACGCGCCCCGTCTGGTCGTGGCTTGCCCGGGAGTGGCGTCGCCTGGGAACGGCGGCCGCCATCCTGCTTATCGGAGGGCTGCTTCTGCACGCCACGTTCGGAGCCAACGGCATGGTCATTTATCGGCAGAAGAGCGCGGAGATGCAATCGCTCAAGAATGAGGTCGATCGCCTGCAGAAGGAAAACAGTCAGTACGTCGACCAGATCAAATCGCTCAAATCCGATCCTGCCGCCATCGAGAAGGAAGCCCGCGAGCAGCTGCACTACACCAAGCGTGGAGAAGTGGTTTTCGTCGCTCCCGATCCTCCGCAGAAGCCGCCCTTGGGGCGCGCCAAGAATGAATGAAAGAACGAAAGTAGGAACGACGGGTAGATGCTGGCTGCGCGGCTGCGGGGCTTCCCCAAGTTCCTGACAGCGCAGTTTCTCCCGTCCTGTGCTAGAGTTCAAGCATCGCATCACTTGTGGGGAACCAATTTAAGGAGGGTGACATGCGGAAACTTTTCTTGTTGTTACTTGCCGTCGCGTTGGTTTTGTTGGTCGCCTCGGTGTCATTTGCCAGCGATGCCCAGACCGTAAACGGCTGGGTTAGCGACTCCAAGTGTGGGGTTAAGGGAGCCAACGCGGGCGCGGAGGCATGCACGAAGAAGTGCATCGGAGCCGGCGCCAGCCCAGTCGTCGTTACCGACAAGGACCAGAAGGTCCTGACGGTGGACAATCCCGATGCCCTCAAGGAGCACTATGGACATCACGTTGCCGTGACCGGGCACATCGACGGGGATAAGATCCACGTTGACAGCGTCAAGATGCTGTAGGGGGTTGTTCCGTAAGGTTGCGATTAAATCAAAGCTTTTTCTACCTCACCACGCCTTCCAGCGGCGAACTGGCAGTCGCGTAGAGCTTCCGCGGCATTCTGCCTGCCATGTACGCCTGTCGTCCTGCCAGTACGGCGTGCTTCATTGCTTCCGCCATCAGCACCGGTTCCTGGGCACCGGCGATGCCGGTGTTCATCAGCACGGCGTCGTAACCCAACTCCATGGCAATGGCGGCGTCGGAAGCTGTGCCCACGCCAGCGTCCACAATTAACGGGACTCCCGTGATCATCTCGCGCAGGATTCGCAGGTTGGCGGTATTCTGAATGCCCAGTCCGCTGCCGATCGGCGCGCCCAAAGGCATCACCGCCGAAGCCCCCGCGTCCACCAGCCGCTTGGCGAAGACGATGTCGTCCGACGTGTAGGCCAGCACCGTGAATCCTTCTTTCGCCAGCACTCCGGTGGCTTCGAGCGTCGCTTGCACATCCGGATACAGCGTTGCCTGGTCGCCAATCACTTCCAACTTGATCCAGTCGGAAAGTCCAACCTCGCGCGCCAGCCGGGCGGTGCGGATGGTGTCATCGGCCGTATAGCAGCCGGCAGTGTTTGGCAGAAGGAAATATTTATTCGGATCGATGTAATCGAGCAGAGACTCCTTGCTCCGATCGAGATTCACCCGGCGCACGGCCACGGTCACCATGTCGGCGCCACTGGCCTCGAGGGCGCGGGCCGTTTCCTGGAATGATTTGTATTTGCCGGTCCCAACGATCAAGCGGGAACGGAATTGCCTGCCAGCGATAATGAGTGAGTCCGTCATGTTTTTAATTGTACGACTCAAGCGAGCCAGGAACCAGATAGTGGAGCGACGGGCGTCTCACCGGTCTGGTGCCGAGACTCTCGAAGGGGGTGGGGATGCCCGGCGCTCCACCGGTTCAGTTTCCAGCCGTTTCGGCCTTCGCGTACATCTCTTCGATCAGCGCCTGGTACCGCTCCTCAATCCCGCGTCGCCGCACCTTTAGCGTATGCGTCAGAGTTCCATCCTCAGCAGAAAACTCTTCTGCTATTAGCAGCACACGCTTCAGTTTTTCGAAGCGCGCCAGGTTCTGGTTCACTTCTTCGATGATGCCTTCATACAGGACCTGCACCTTAACGTGCGCGACGAGTGTTTGCCGCGAAGCAAAGTCAACCTGGTTCGCCCGCGCCCAATCTTCCAGAACAGGGAAGTACGGCGAGATCAGCACCGCGGGAAACTTCCGCCGGTCCCCAATCACCACTGCTGTCCCGATAAGCGGGTTCAGCTTCAGCGAATTCTCGATCGGCTGCGGCGCGATAAACTTCCCGCCGGAGGTCTTGATCAGATCTTTCTTGCGATCCGTGATTGAAAGGTACCCCTCGCTGTCGAGTTGCCCGATGTCGCCCGTCTTGAACCAGCCGTCCACAAAGGCGTCGCGCGTTTCCTCGGGACGATTCCAATAACCCTTGAATATCGAGGGCCCGCGCACCAGCACCTCGCCGTCGTCGGCAATTCGCACTTCGACGTTCGCGAGCGGCTTGCCGACAGTTCCCAGTTTGTGTGCCCCGGGCGTGCCCACGGCGATCACCGGTGAAGTTTCCGTCAGCCCGTATCCCTCGTGGATGGGAATACCGATGTCGGCATACCACTCCGCCAATTCCCGGCCCAGCGGCGCGCCTCCGGAAATAAACTCCTCCGCCTTCCCACCCATCCCGGCGCGCACTTTCGAAAACATCAGCCAGTCCGCGATTTTCCAGGAAAGCGCCGAAGGTTTGGTTCCGCCCAGAGTCTCGGCGCGGTGAGCGCGCCCCACCGAAAGCGCCCAGCGATAGACCGCGTTTTTCGGAAAGCCTGTAGCCTTGAGGATCACCTGTTGACGAATCTTCTCGTACACGCGCGGCACAGCAATAAAGGTGGTGGGTCGCACTTCCGCCAGAGCTTGAGCCAGTTGCTTAATGTCAGGGCAATACGCCAGCACGACCCCGCGGTAGAGCAGCGCGAGGTCCGCGTGGCGCGCCGTCACATGGGAAAGTGGCAGAAAGGATACGCTCACCTCTTCTCCTTTTGTCCCGACGCCGAATCCATCCAGCGAATACGCGATATTCGACGCTATGTTCCCGTGGGTCAGCATCGCTCCCTTCGGAGTTCCCGTAGTGCCTGAGGTGTAAATAATTGTCGCCAGGTCGTCCGGCCCAATCGCCCGCGCGCGGGCATCGAATTCCGGATCGAAGTCGGTGGGACCTTGCAGCATCAGTCCCTGCATGTGGACCGCGTGCGCAGTTTCGATCGCGTCCATCACCACGATCCGCTCCACCGGTGTTTGACGCTGGATGGTCAGAACCTTTTCCAGTTGGTGCTTGGTGGACACGGCGACGACGCGCGCCCCAGAATCTCTGAGGATGAACGAAGTCTGCTCTGCCGTCTGTGTAGAATAAATCGGAACCGTGACCGCGCCCAGGGACAGCGCGGCGAAATCAGCGATCGTCCACTCCGGGCGATTCTCGCTGAGGATGGCGACGCGATCGCCTTTGCCGATACCCCAGGATTCAAGCGCGCGCGCCACACCCACGACGCCGCGGTAAATCTCCGTGGAAGAGATCGGCACCCAGCCCAGGGCATGTCTTTGCAGCATGACGCGGTCGCGGCGGCTTTGGCACACCGCCAACAAAATGTCGTTTAGAGTCTGAAGGCTCATCCGATCCGATCAAGATCGCGCAATCATTGTCGCAATTATTGTACGCAGATATTGTACAGAGTCGGAAGAATTGCCTCGGCATTGCTGCGCGTGGCAGGGATCCTGGCGTTTTGACCGCGCTTCCAGCCGCGGGGTACGCTTTGTTAGGCTGCGAAAAAAACTTGTGTATCAGGGTATTGCGTTGGCGATGCCGCAAGCTTCGCCGAATCAAGTGTGCAAGCAAGGCAAAGAAGAGCCTGGAGCGGGTCCGCATTGAATGAAGCCGTGCATTTGACGTCCAAGAACTCAAGCGGACCGGCCAAGAAATGCTAGTTACGGGATGAAGCGCGAAGCGACTCATCTGGAGTTGCTCACTGTTTTGCTCACAAACCGATCGCCAGCCAGTTTGACCCTGCTTCACCGCGCTGTTATGATTTTTCTGCGGGGTGGAGCAGTCTGGTAGCTCGTTGGGCTCATAACCCAAAGGTCGGTGGTTCAAATCCACCCCCCGCAACCAACTAACCTACTGAATCACCACGCCTTCGCTCGGTGCGAAGGTTTTCTCTTGTGCCAAGTTGGCCACATTTGGACACAACATCTCACCCAATTGTTCGGCGACCAGCCTGTCATCTTCCTCAACGGCATGAGTGTAGATGCCAAGCAGGAGGTTCGATCCGGGAGCGTGTCCGAATCGCTCCTGGCGTATCTTCATGGGCGCATTGAGCCTATCCATCAGGCTTCCGTTTGTGTGTCGGAATGCATGAAGCCCGCAGCGCCGAATCCCGAGGGATTCGAGCAGCGGGTGCAGCTTCCGTTTCACCAGTAGATTCTGATCCCACGGCGTTCCGTTCTTGGTGGCGAACACCAGATTCAACCGGTTTGGCCGCCACGTGGAAAGGTACGCACGGAGATGAGAGGCGAGTTTCTGCGAGATGGCGAACTGCCGAATCGAGTTCACGGTTTTTGGAGTTTGAATCCTACCGCGCCAAACCGTCTGTTTGACGTTAATGACGCATTGCTCCAGGTCCATATCGTCGATCCGCAGGCCGCACAATTCTCCAGCCCTCATTCCAGTTTCGGCCGCTAGCCAGTAAAACGATTCCAGTGGTCCGCTGGCTGCGGCGATGATGCGTTGGATCTCATCCAGCGTGAAGAAGAACCGCGCCTGCCGCGCGATTTTTGGCAGCACGAGTCCTTCGAATGGATCGTGTGAGACATAGTCCCACGCCTTGGCACTCTTCCACATCATCCGCAGCGTGAGCACCAGGTTGCGGCAGCTCTTCGGAGCCAAAGAGCAACGTTGGACAAACATTTGTATCGCTTGCCCTCTGATTTCCCTCATGGCGTGAGCACCGAGGTAGGGCACCAGCCATTTCTTGAGCTGGCTCCGAACCGCGAGCTGCGTTGATTGTTTATGCTGAGTGAGAGCGTTGTTTTTCCAGATTTCCGCAAACTCAGCGAAGGTTGCTGTCCTTAAAGCTCGATAGTTGGCGCCGTTAATTGGAGCGATACGACGCTCCAATTCACGCAACGCCAATTTCTTGGTGGGGAAGTCGCTTTTCGTTCCGAGGACCTCCTTGCGGTTGATCCGTACCAGTTGGCCCTGTGAATTGATCACATCCTCCCTCCATCGGCCAACCCACTTCTGCTTACGCTTGCCTCTGAGCAGTACACTACCGCGTTGAAACCTTCGGCGCGCCATTTTTTCAAGTTCCTCTCTTGAAGAAAGCGCGCCGGCGTTCGCCTGGTCCGAAACGATACCACAGCTGTGGTTGGGATGTGACGCTGTCCCGCCAGGCGCCCCGATTCCGAGTTTTGGCCGGTCCGTGATCACGCGGTTTGATCTGTTTTCCGAACTGGGAAATTTGGTGTTCGGCTAACTGGACTTTAGGGCCTTCTGGTTTCTGCGTAAAGCCGAGGATTGTCCGAATTTTGTCCGGCGGACAAAATACAAGCAGGAAAGTGAGGAATGCGGCGGGGATTGGGTAAACGCTAGAAAACTGTCCGAGGAGTTCCCGCGGACTGGGCGACGACAGACGGAGTTACCTTTTTGTACTTCTCTTCAGCTCTCGAAAAGCGCTTGCGAACTGCACGCCGGAACCTGGGATTATCTAATGCAGTTCGCCAGCTCTTTATCGCGATCATCGGGTGTCGCTGGTTGTATTCGGCCACGGTGCGGGCTGCTTCGCGTTCCAGATTATCCCGCAGGGGCAGATTTTGGTCGTCCAGGAAAGCAGCAATTTTCGAGATTTCATTGAGCGGAAGATACTTTGTTGGGCATTCCTTTCGTGCCTGTACCATCAACTTACCAACCGTCGCTTCGAATACTGAGAGGGAAGCCGAATGAGTGCGCGACAACCCAACCCGAGACCTATTCCCCCGGTCTCCCTGTATCGTTACCGGTCCGTGATCGGCTTCCGGTTCGAGCACTCTCATGCCACTGTCCACGATCGGTGACTCATTCGTATTTCGCATGAGGAAAGCCTTGGCGATGGCCCCCTCGCGGTACAGCGCTAAATCGCGCTGCAACGTGTCTACTAGGCCGCGAAAATGAGCTGAAGCTTTCTTCTCCGCGGTTAGATCCAAGCGGGCAACGTCTCTTGGCCCGCCGGGTAATTGCCACGCCCACTCAGGGATGGCCCCAGTCCCAATGCCGTGCACATGCCCCCGCACCGCAAAAGTTAACCAGTCCAAGTATCCAGCGGTGACCGGGCGCCACACTTCGTGACATGCCTGGAGCAGCCATTTCTGTTCGTTAGCAAAAATCTGGTATTTGGCGACCAACGGCAGCAGGCGACCTACGATGAGCGTTTCCTGGAGCTCGATTAGCTGATCGCGCCATCTCTCGTACCGCTCCGAAAACACGCGCCGTTTTTCGTCATTGGCAGCAACACTGATCATTCGGTGCGCGTTGGAACAACCGTTCCAAATCTTCTCTGCCTCTGCCTTGATTAGAGCTTTGGTCGCAAGTAATTCTTCGAGAAACTGCTCCACCGCGCTGCCTGTGAGGTGATTCGGTACGAGGGCCCTCTCTTCCGGGCTCGCGAGCTGTGCCAATGAAGGAGCCTGAGCACTCTCGTCGTCGAACGGGGGACGATCGGCTTCCGAACACTCCCTGGCTTCCGAACACTCCCGGCCATCACTCTTCTCCGCTTGCGGCGAGCTGGGCTCACGTGGCTCCTGCGACCGAGACTGCGACGCCTTCTCCTGTCCAGCAAGCACTTCATGAGCCCTTCCGACCTGGTCTTGTAGGGTTGCTTTGAGCAAGCGACGCCAACTCCCACGGAAGAACTTGAGCGCGCTCTCGGTTTCGCCTTCATCCATTCGTTTCCGTGCGGTGGAGGCGTCGTAGGGAAAGCTGCCATTTGGCTCCATGCAAAGGAACTCGGGGGCTCGCCAGTCGGTCCGGAAAATGCGTCTTTCCCGATCCTCCAACTTGTTGGCACCGCGCGGAGCATCGTTTTTCCCGTCACAGGCGGACTTGATCCAAAGGTTCACGGAACGGCCTTCCCCCTCGATCAGCTCTGTGACCTGAAGAGCCGCCCACTCGATGGCGGCCTCGCCGATTATGCCTTCCTGAGCGCGCGAGATGGCCAGCAACCGTTCAAATGCATGAGATACCAGTTTGCGGAGTTCTGCTACCCAAGCATAGAAGTGTTTTTTGAAGATCGCTGGCTCGGTGAGGCCGGATGCTAGAGGGTGGAGGTCGTTGAAGCACTGTTTATGAAAGTAAAGGTATAGGTGGAACGATGGGCCTCTAAAAGCCTCACGGATATGCGTGACGGCGCGAATTAGCTCGGGCGGTGTTATGGCTTTCCAGCTCTCGTCGAATGGGCCACTCTGGTTGAGAGCAGAACCTTTGCGGAGGTTGTCGTCGGCACGCAACCGTTCAGAAGCAGAGGAAGTAGTGTTGAGTCGCTCGCCCGATTCTTCGGGAGCTTTTTTTTGTCCCGCGATGCACAACCGAAGTTTGTCTCGCAGGTGCGTGTAGTAGATGGTGAGAAGTTCACGCTCTTGCGGAGACAGTGTGGCGTCTGTGTCTAGGTTTCGCAGGCATCGCTCAGCCGTGGCCAGATCGTCTTCGAGTTCTGATGGGTCAAGAACGAACTTGTCTGCTGCTCCGCCACTGGCCGGCATAAGAGAGATTCTAGAGCACAGGCTCAGGGCCGGTCTCCCTGAGAAAGCCCGCTCTTGTGGATTATTTCGTCGCCGATCGGGTCAAGGGGTCAATCTCTCCGACCTCAATTCCGACACGATGAACGCCAGCCCGTTTAGATTTGCCATGAGTAACAGATGAGAAAGGTGAAGACGGGAAGCACGTCTCGCTGGAACCGAGCACGGTCTTGTCAGAGGAATTCTGAGATGACTCCGGTAATTAGCGGTTCGCAGGGTCATCTCGGTAAAGTTCACAAATAGGGTAAAAGTATGAAGCGAGTACTGATTCTAATTCTGGCGATCACGACGTTGGCGGCGGCGCGGGATAAGAAAGCAAAGCCTCATCCGGGGCCATATGTATTCACCAGCAAAGCGTCTGCTCAAACACTCAAAGTGCTAATCGTCCAAGAGAATCTAAGAGAAGGCTACACGCTCGATTCCGACAATCAGTTCCAGTTCCGCTTCTCGATGCCCGGGCAACTTCCCTTCATGGATTCGATGGTCACGATCACAGGTATTTGTAAGGGCATGACCACAAGAAAGGTGTGGTCCTACTCGTTGGCGGAACTCAACGGCACGACAAAGATAATTGTTCAGCCTGTTTGGGAATATCCGGACGAGGACTGCCAAGTGCAAACTCGTGAGTTTATATGGAGCCAACCAGAGGAGATTGCGGCATTTCAAGCAATGCTAGACAAGGCTCCCACTTCGAGTACTCAGGCTCCAACTCCTGCTCCTCCAACTTCGTCGGCAGATCAGCAGCAGAGCATGAAGCAACATGCGGCTTGTCTGGAATTAGCGAAGGACAATCCCAGCATCACTTGCAAATGAGCATCGGGACGGTGCGACTGACTTAAGGGATGAAAGCCTGCCACGTACTCGCCGCAGCAGGCTCCCAATGTGCTACGCCGCCTTCTTCCTCGCCCTCAGCTTCGCCCACGTCGCCCTTTGTGCCGCCGCAATGGTCACGCAGGTATACGTTTTGAAACGTTCCGTCTGCCTAGCGCCTTATGCAGGGGACTGGCGGCTAGTGAGACTCAGTACACTAGTCTAGCCACGCCAGATGCATGCGCAGTTCCTCGACCAGTTTGCGCTCGCTGGCGACACCGTACAGGTAACCAATCAGCAGGATGCGCAGCAGAAGTTCGGGATCAATCGAAGGTCGGCCCGTGTCGCTGTAGCTCTCCTTCAATCGCTCTCGCACAAAGTCAAAGCTGATGTGCT
>JBEKWX010000106.1:0-10053 GCA_049512675.1 Terriglobales bacterium
GCCGCCAAAGCAGGCGCAAGAACCCAGAGAGATCAGGATCTTGCACTTCTTCCGCATCTCCAGCGCCAGTTTCTTGTGTTCTTCGTTGCGGATTCCTCCCGATATCAGCCCGACATCCGCGGCGGGGATCTCCATCTCTGCATTTTCGCCAGTCTGACCAAAAAGCTTGTGATCCATCAGGACTGGCATGTGCACGATTTGTACTTGTTTGAGTACGTCGATGAGCGGTTCACCGATATCGAGGATGGTGACTTCACAACCTCCGCATATGGCAAACCATTCTTCGGCAAGTCGAGCTGCCATGTTGTGCCTCCTACCGGACTTGAATTAGTAGTGCGTCGTTCTCATCCCCACAATCTGTTGTTGCCGCATTCGATACGGGCTTCGACAGAGCTTCCTTACCGGTTCCACACCTGCTCCACGATCTCCGGGATCACTTGGGCAAATGTATCAATACTTATGGTCCTCCCAGCGGGCCGCGTCAGTGACTCAAATCACCCACCAGTGTGACTGGAATGCGACGTGCTTGTGGCAACCGAGGGCGGATGCGAACCTGGGGATGGTCCAACCGGGAACGGCCTAACCGGTAGTGACGGTCATCACTTTTGACTTTTGGGAGCGCGCCGCAGCCGAAAAAAGTGGCGGGTGAATCAGGGAGAAAGAGTTAAGGATTGCAGGAACGGCGTTCGATAGATGAAAATCTGCCGAGTCGGAAGAGGGTTTCTGCCGCTCGCTCATACTGATCCACCACGCGCGGAAGTGATCGGCCTTGCAGCCCAGGCAATAGGATTTCGGTCAGCAGGTGGGGGCAAGCCCTGAGGGTTTGCAAACGAAGCCGAAAAGCACTCTCAGCCACCTGAACCCCGGACGCTCGGATCTTTAGGTCGGAACTCCGTTGCGCCGCTTGACCAATCTTTGCCAGCGACGTCGCGGCCCTTCCTGCTTCCCATACATAGATGAGTGCTGCCCATGTACGCTGGCGCTTAATCTCGTGGAATTTCTTGGGCGATAAGTTATCGCGAAGAAACGCTTCCTCGCCTGGGTCCAGCAGGTTTCTGAAGGCCTCAATGTCGAGAGACCGGAACGCCTGGACCGCTTTTTCTAATTCAACCCGGCGCGTGCGGTTGCGGATGGCAACATACACCAGGATCCCCAGCGCGAAGAACGCAACCGCGACAAGAGTCCAAGCAGCGATCAATCCTTGAGCAAGTGTTGCAATTCCGTGTTCCATGTATCCACCTCATCAGGGGGAACACCCGTATCATGGGGACCACCCATATCATGGGGACCACCCGTATCATCGGAACCAGCCGTAATCGACGCAGGCGCCCACAAATACCCGATCCAGATCGAAACAGAAGCGAAGTTGGTGCCCATTAACAGCAGATTCAAGAAGCCCGCGCCTGCCCCACTGGTGAATTCCGCCTGAAGACCATAAATGGCAAGATAAGCGCTTGTCAGGACCGCGAGACCCAGCGCGATCCCGAATCCAGGGCGACGCCAGGTCACACCCAAAAAGCGGGAGAACAACAACAAGGAAAGGAGCAAGCCAGATTGAACCATAGCCGCTCCCCGGTTCACGTCGAGCACGCCGGTTAACCACCTGACGCTCATGTCCCCGGGTGCATAGACAGCGAGCAGAACACCCACTCCAAGCAGCAAACCGGTTACACATAGCAGCAATCGCCTGGCTGCCACCTTCAGAGACGGGGATTCGCGGAACAAGTCTTTACAAACCTCATCAATCACTCCAAAACGCAGAGCGATGTTAAACGGCAGCGTGGCGCGCCACGCATACGCCCATGTGTACGCAGTCACGCCTGCGACCGAACGCAGAGCGAACCAATACAGAGTGAACAGCAGAATGAACTCGGCGATCTGGTAAAACACATAGGCGAGAAAGCAGGGGAATTCGCGGTCCAAGCGGCGCTTGCAAACAACGGCCACAAGTACACCGAGAAGCACTTGCGGCGAGATCCACAGCAAAAGAAACAACAGCCGGTGCCAATTCATGGGAAGCACTTCAAAGCACTATAGCCCTGGCATTGCTCCTTTTTCAACTGAGAAACCCGCCGCAATTCCTTATCTTATCCCGGTCTTATCCCGGCAGGGAGCAGCCCTGGGGTGTACAAATGGGGACGGGCGGATCGGCCAGACTTGGAAGCGCGGTGGTTGCGACAAACAGGGTAATTACAGCCAAAGCCAGCAGGAATCGTTTCACGGTCGTTCTCCTTTGCGAAAGAGTTCGCACCGTGATAAATTGCTGGTAAAAGAGGGTTTTTCTGGATTTAGTTAACTTCCGATGTGTTTTCGGAATTTGTAAATTCGATGAGACTGAAATCCGCTAGCGAGGACTTTGTAGCGTATACCCTAGGCGCTGTCCCGGGGTTGTTGGGCAGACTTTCCTACGTGGGCAGATTGCATGACGGGAATGCAACGGGCAACGGAAGATATGAACACTGGGGTTTGGCGAAGGTATATGGCGAGGATGCCGCACAAGGCGCAATCCGTGCGTCGCATCGGGCACTAATCTCCGACGTCTTGAAGAAACCCTTGGCTGTGCTGCTCAAAGACGTGTCCGCGTCATGCTCCAACGAGCATCTAACGGAAAAGGAGTTCGTGGCTTCGCTGGCGCACTGTTCGCCTAAGCCCCTCTCCCCAGCTGCCCTGGCGCATCTGCGGTCAGTACTGAGCGCGCTTTCGGCGTTAGTTGAAAGCCGGGATGATGCCACTCTCCGAGGCGCATCGCGACCCCGACAACCTGCCCCAGAACCTCGGCCTCCTGCGGGTATCTAAGCACTCGCACCGAAACGGGAGACAGGGGATGCGGTTGCAAAACGATGGAGTCGCCCTTCATCGCGCACCAGCAACATGTATATCCGTCGCGCATTTCCACAAAGTAAACAGGACGCTCGAACTCGGAACGCCACGTTCCTTCGCTTACCTTGTTCTTGGTTTCGTCCACTTGCACGAAACTGCCCGGCGGAAGAATGGGATGCATAGTGAAATCTTCCGATCCAATATACCCATAGGTGTAGCGGGCGTCCTCAAACTGCACAAGATAAGACAGGGGCACAATGCCCCATTGCTCGATGGCGCGGCCTAAGTCCGTCGTTTTCTGGAGGGAAAATCCTGGATCGAGCCGCGTCGGCATCCGCACTTGTCTGACATTGCTCAAAGCTTCGGACACGTGCGACTTCTGCGGACGCCCAAAGCTAATGTCCGCGGAGATGCGATCAAGCTCGAGGCCATAGAAGGATAGCAACTCCCGATATTCTCGCCGATAAATAGCGGCAAACGAATAGAGCCGAAAAATGCTCGGGATTATGCCTTTGGTCTCGATGTCGGACAAGCGACTGGGCGGAATTGCGAATTCCTCATTCTCAAATCTCTGCGCGATCTGATTGCTGGCCAGTTCCACGTCCCTCATCCGATATCCGAGGGTTTCTCTCAGCGCCCGCAGCCTCTGCCCACCATTAAGTTGCACAACCGCTGACCTCTCTGAGGACATTCTATCACCGGTTCCGATGGCGCAATGAACACGAGCTTCCCCCCTGGATTTCCTGATTTTGGAACAGAAAAGCCCGCTCGGTTGCAGTCGGTTTCTTCAGAATGAATCCCGAAAGACGACACCGGTCGCCGCAAGCGGGCAGGTTCCTGCAAGCGTTTGTTCGGTTTTCGTAACAAGAAAACTCGCTGCCTTGCTTATGACCGGGAGATAGGGTAAGAATTATCCTCCAGGAAGGCACCAATCCGAAAAGGGTGACCGTGGCGCTGCCAAGCCTTCGCCGGGCAACCCGTTTGGTCCGTAGAGTCCCATGGAGGGCGCGTTTGTGGGCTGAGTCGGGTCCCAACGGAGCGCTTTTTCAATTCACTTTGCCCGCCGATGTTCCAATTCACTTTGCCCGTCAATTTCAACGATGCTTCATTGACTGAGGTGATTACCCATGGCGACGCAACCCGTTAATACGCAACTGCGAAGGACCGGGATCAGCGTGGTGGGCGATGTGCCGTGGGGCACTCACTTCTCCATGTTTTACGAGACCAAAGAAGACCTGCTCGACACACTCGTCCCTTATTTCAAGGCCGGGCTGGAAGCTGGCGAACTCTGCATTTGGGTAGTGTCCGAGCTGTTGACCATGGAAGAAGCGAGGAATGCCCTGCGCAAAGCCGTCCCCGAATTCGACCGTTATCTGGTGGACCACAGCATCGAAATTGTCCGCGGCCGCGAATTCTATCTCTCCGGCAGCGTGCCGGATTTGGAGCGGGTCATGCGGGTCTGGGTCGAGAAGGCGGATTCCGCGCTGGCTCGCGGATATGCCGGCTTGCGGGCGAGCGGCATTATTTCGTGGCTGGAACGCAAATACTGGAACGCATTCTCCGACTACGAAAACGAATTGAACAATCTCATCAGGGGCTGCCGGATGACGGTTCTATGCACCTATCCGATGGCCGGAAGCACGGCGGCGGAGATTCTCGACATTGCCCGCACCCACCAATTTGCCATCGCCCGAAGAAATAAAGGCTGGGAGGTTGTGGAAACTTCCGAACTGAAGCAAGCCAAATCGGAGATCAAGAGACTGAACGATGAACTCGAGCGTCGTGTCGCCGAGCGCACCTCACAGCTTGAAGCGGTCAACCAAACGCTGAGAAAGGAAATTGCCGAGCGTAAGCGGGCGGAAAAATTGGTACGGAACAGTGAAGACCGCCTCCGGCTTGTAATCGATACAACTCCCGCGATGCTACACAGCGCTCGTCCGGACGGCTATCTCGATTTCTTTAATAAACGTTGGCTGGAATATCTGGGCGTTTCTTTGGATGACCTTCTGGGATGGCGATGGACTAACGTAATTCATCTCGACGACCTTGCGCAGCTCGTGGACAGGTGGCAAACATCGTTGGCGACTGGCAAACCCTTTGAAGCTGAAGCACGCCTTCGACGGGCTGACGGAGAATATCGCCTGACACTCCATCGAAAGGTGCCGCTACGCGACGAAACGGGCAACATCGTTAAGTGGTACGGCTCGGTTATTGACATCGAGGACCGAAGGCGGGCCGAGGAGGAACTCAAGAGCAGCGAAGAGAAGTATCGCGTCATTGTCGAAGCAGCTAGCGATGCTGTGATCAGCATGGATGAAACCGGTGGCATCCTGCTGGCTAACCCCGCCACAGCAAGAATCTTTGGTTATGACCCGGTCGAGTTGATCGGGAAACCATTGACCGTACTCATGCCGGAATTCATGCGGAAGCTGCACGAGGCCGGGTTCAGGCGATATTTGGCGACTGGAGAGCAGCATCTCAACTGGCAAGGAGCTGAAGTTATCGCGCTGCGCAAGAATGGCCAGGAGTTCCCGGTGGAAGTGTCATTCGGAGAAATGATCAGTAATGGGCGCAAGGTATTTACCGGCTTTATCCGCGATATCAGCGAAAAGAAGCGCGCCGAAGATGAATTGCGTAAGCAGAAAGAGCTTTTTCAGAAGATATTCGAGAATATGCCCCTTACGATTTCTTTCATAGGCCAGGACGGCCACATTGAGCTGGTTAATCCAGAGTGGGAGCGCACTCTAGGTTGGACGCTGGAAGAAATACGGAAACAAAATCTCGACCTATTTGCCGAGTTTTATCCCGACCCGCAATATCGCCAATGGGTTCTGGATTCCATTGCCAAATCCACCGGTGAGTGGATTGACCGAAAAGTGAGGGTGAGGGACGGGAGAGTCCTAGATTTGGCCATGGGAGTCGTGCATCTTTCGGACGGGACGAGCGTTGCCATCGGACGAGACATAACGGCGCGAAAGCGGGCGGAGGTGGAACTACGCGAGAGTGAGGCACGCTTTCGGCTGGTGGCCGATAGCGCTCCGGTGATGATCTGGATGTCGGGGACCGACAAGCTCCGCACCTATTTCAACAAGCCTTGGCTGGACTTCACCGGCCGATCCTTTGACCGCGAACTTGGCAACGGCTGGACAGAGGGTGTCGATCCTGAGGATTTACAGAGATGCCTGGATACCTATGTTCAGGCTTTTGATCGCCGAGAGGCATTCAGGATGGAGTATCGCCTCCGGCGGCACGACGGCGAACACCGATGGGTTTCCGACATCGGTGTGCCACGATTCAATCCGGATGGGTCTTTTGCCGGTTACATTGGCTCGTGCGTTGACGTGACGGAGCAGAGGCGCGCTGAAGAGCAGCTGCATCAGGCGCACGCGGAGCTTGCCCACATCACACGCGCGCTGGCGATGGGAGAACTGGTCGGCTCCATCGCCACGAGGTCAATTAACCCCTGACTGGGGTCGTCGCCAACGGTAATTTCGCACTCCGCGAGCTCGCCAGCGGGACACCGAACCAGGAAAAGCTGCGCGAGGCAATTGCAGAAATTGTGGAGGACGGAACACGGGCTAGCGCGGTCATTTCACGGATTCGCACGCTGTTGAAGAAGGGCACGCCGAATCGGGTTGAACTGGACATCAATGATGTGATCGAGGAAGCCGCTATTCTCGTGCGCAACGAGGCGTCCCGGGACCGTGTTCAAGTGCAGCTCAACCTGGCCGCCGGTTTGCCTTGCATACTAGGCGACCGAGTGCAGTTGCAGCAGGTCTTGATCAATCTGATCATGAACGGAATCGAAGCCATGCGCACCGTGACTGAGCGGCCACGGAAGCTTAGCATCAAGTCCGTTAAGCACGCCGATGGTGTGCTGATCCAAGTTCAGGATTCGGGAATCGGGTTCGATCCGGATCACTTGGACCGTATCTTTGAATCATTCTTTACAACCAAGGCGCAGGGTATCGGAATGGGATTGTCAATCAGTCGGTCGATTGTCGAATCTCATGGAGGCCGTTTGTGGGCTGAGTCCGGTCCCAACGGAGCGCTGTTTCAATTTATTTTGCCCGTCCCAATCGGAAATGGTGTTTTATGACTGAGCCGGCCTCTGTCGTTTTTGTAGTGGATGACGATCTATCGGTTCGTCGCGCCATCAAGCGTCTCGTCGAGTCGGAAGGATGGCACGTAGAGATTTTTGGGTCCGCCCACGAGTTTCTGCAGGCCAAGCGTCCGGATGTACCCAGTTGCCTCATCCTGGACATTCGGTTACGGGGTGCAAGCGGGCTTGATTTCCAGCGACAGCTGGTCGAGGCGGGAATTCATGTCCCGGTCATCTTTATTACCGGGCACGGCGACATCCCTATGAGTGTGCAGGCCATGAAGGCGGGAGCCGTCGAGTTTCTCGAAAAGCCGCCCCGCGATCAGGACTTGCTGGATGCGATTCAGGTCGCGCTGCAGAAGGATCGGGCCAGACGCGAACGAGAGGCGAAAATTGCAGGGCTACAGGAGCGCTACGGGTCGCTGACGCCGCGGGAGCGTGAAGTTGTTGCCATGGTCGTCAAGGGCATGCTCAACAAGCAGATTGCGGCTGAGCTTGGCACCGCCGAAAACACAGTAAAGGTTCATCGCAGCCGTGCGATGGAAAAGATGCAGGCACAATCCCTGGCGGACCTGGTGAAGAAGATGGAAAGACTCCAGTCTTTGCTCACAAAATCTGCCTGAACTAAAGCACTATAGGCATTCTTCTTTGTGTTACCTCACGCTTGCCAACCGCCAATAGAATTGTCGTATCTAATAAGGTTAAATGCGAATAAAGGTCACATGTTGATCTTAGCCTCGGGCCTTGAGAAGAGGACTGCCACGGCAGACATTGGGTGAAACGAAGCAAGTGGCCGTCGCCGTTTGTAGCAAGCCTCACGCTGCTCAAGGGCTCCGAGTGCCATTTTGTGATCTAGACGAACACGACGAGTCGCAAGAAGCACGCAGGCACCGCAAGCGTTTGTTCGGTTTTCGTAACGAGCAAAGTGGTGCCTTGCTTATGGCTGGAAGATGGGATAAGAATTGCTTTCCGGGAATGCACCAATCCTGGAAGACGGCGACGCAGAGGCTTCCCGATCACCGGGGAGAATGAGATTGGTTCCCAAGTAAAGGAATCGACGCCTGCGGCTAACCGCGATGTCGAACTGTAGTCCCGCAGTTTGGCATGCTGCGATGACCCCCAGTTCCTGCTCAAAGCCATTGTCCGACAAATTGCACGCGGCCAGGAGCCGGAGGTCTGCATGTCAGAAGGCGGAATCGCGCTCGACAAAGATGCCTCGCCAGAGCGCAAGCGGTATCGCGGGCTACTCGAGATCACCGACTTGGTCGTGCGAGCCAAGAGCCTGCCCGACGCATTCAAGGAACTCGCCCCCCCGGTGCTCGCCCTGACGGCGGGCGAATTGTTGAATGTTTCCCTGCATGACCCGCACCGGGATTGCATGCTGACTCAGTACTGGAAAAGGAACCAGGAAAGCGGAGAGTTCGATGTTTTGCCCGTGGACGAAGCCGCGACCGGGTGGGTGTGGAAACATCAGGAACTGATCGCCATTCCAGATACCGAGCGCGAGCAGCGCTTTCCCGGTTTTGTGCCGGTGCTGCTCAATCATGGCGTCCGGTCATACATCGCCCTTCCCGTGAGCACGCCGGCGAACCGTTTTGGAGCGATTGGTCTGGGCAAGGGCGTTCCCGGGTCCCCGAACGACGATGACGTCGAATTCCTGTCTCGCGTAGCGCTGATGGGAGCGCTTGTGTTGGAGAGGGATAGAGCCTACAGCGCGTTTGAGGAGCAGCAGAGCCTGGTCGCAATCAGCCGTGAACTGAGTTTCAGTCTGGAGTTGGAAAAGCTGTTGCCGGTTATTCTTTCCAGTCTGCGGAACATCGCGCGCTACGATCGAGCCGTGCTGGACGTGCTGGACGACGATGGCAAGAACCTGCACTTATTTGGAGATGCTAAGGAGTGGGAGCCTTTCGTCAACAGCGACGCTAAGGTTCCGATTGATCAAACACTCTCGGAGCGGGCGATCCAGACGCGAAGCGTTGCACTTTTGACGGCGGACGATTTGCGCGAGATGAAAGCGCCCCTGGCGAAAGCCATGTGCGAACTCGGGATTCGGTCCGTTTGCAGTGTGCCCTTGATCGCGGGCAATCGGGTCTGGGGAGCGCTGAATCCGAGTAGCACGAAGGAACATGCGTTCGGCCGGTCAGAGGTTGAATATCTGCAGCAAGTGGCCAACCAGATCGCCTCTGCGCTCCAGAATGCGCACGCCTATCGCGAGATCGCGCAGCTCAAGGACCGTCTGACCCAGGAGAAACGCTATTTGGAATCCGAAATCCGGAGCGCGAATCAGCCCGACGATATCGTCGGCAGCAGCCCAGCCTTGAAACGTGTACTGGACTATGCTGCCATCGTCGCCGACACAGATTCCACTGTCCTCATCACCGGCGAAACCGGGACCGGAAAAGAGCGCATCGCCCGCGTGATTCACAGCATGAGCCGGCGCAAGGAGCGCAACTTCATCAAGGTAAACTGCGCCGCCATCCCCACCGGTCTGCTGGAAAGCGAGTTGTTCGGCCACGAGAAGGGAGCATTCACCGGAGCGATAAGCCAGAAGCTCGGCCGTTTGGAATTGGCGGATAAGGGCACTTTGCTGCTCGACGAGGTTGGAGAAATTCCTCTGGAGTTGCAACCCAAGTTGTTGCGCGTTCTGCAGGACCAGGAGTTCGAGCGCCTGGGAGGAACGAAGACGATCCATGTGGACGTGCGGCTGATCGCCGCCACCAATCGCGATCTGGTTCGTGCGATGGAAGAAAAAGAATTCCGCGGGGACTTGTTCTACCGCTTGCACGTGTTTCCCGTGCATCTGCCGGCATTGCGCGACCGGCGCGAAGACATCCCCATGCTCATTCGCCATTTCGTAGAAAAATGTTCGGCCCGGCTGCACAAGCGAATCGACGTTATCCCCGATGAGGCCGTCCAGGCCATGATGCGCTGGAGATGGCCGGGAAACATCCGCGAGCTGGAGAATTTTGTCGAGCGCTCGGTGATCCTGTCGGAAGGCAACCGCTTGACCCCGCCTCTCGACGAGTTGCGCGACGAAATCTTACGGCGGCCTTCCGAGTCCGACGGTACTTTGCGCGACAAAGAACGCGAACACATCATCGAAATTCTTCGCCAGACCCAGGGGGCGCTGT
>JBEKWX010000107.1:0-10032 GCA_049512675.1 Terriglobales bacterium
AATTTTGCTGTTTACCGCACCGAGTCGTTCATCTTCACGCTGCTCGAACCGCGCTTTCGCCCTCTCAGCAAGCCGCGGAACAAGCGGCGGATGCTCGATGCCTGGTACAACACTCGTCTTTATACAAAATCTGGCCTCGAGCCCTCGGAAATCGAACCAAGAATCATGGCGGAGTGCCAGAACGGCGGCGATTTTCTCCGCATCATCATGGAGGAGATGTGTCGCAAGCAGGGTGTGGAGCGATGGGCGGAAACCACCCCGGAGCATCTGCTGTACATACGACGCATTAAAGAGACCATCCCCGACGCACTCATCGTTCATGTGATCCGTGATGGCCGCGATGTAGCCTTGTCGTGGGAGAAACTTTCCCAAATCCGCCGGTTGCCCGGGGATCGAAAGCGGGCCGCCATGGCGGCGGGGATTTATTGGGAATGGATTGTGGGCAAGGGACGAGCGGCTGGTCGCAGGCTGGGCGGCGACTACGTCGAGGTCCATTATGAAGATCTGGTTCGCAAGCCAGCCGGGGTTCTCAAAACTCTGGAGTCCTTCATTGAGCACGACCTGGACTATGAGCGGATAACCCGGGTGGGAATTGGTTCTGTGAGCGCTCGAAATACCGCATTCAAAGACGACCAGCGAAGCCCGATCGGCCGGTGGAAAACCGACCTTTCCCAAGAGGAGTTAGCAACCCTCGAAAGCCTGGTGGGCGGTACGCTGCAACAACTGGGGTATGAGCTCAGCACGAAAGGGTCGGGCGGCTTCGACCTGGCGAGCATGCGCGCCGCCTACCGGCTGTGGTTCGAGAGCAAGCAATACCTGAAAACCAGGACGCCTGCGGGAAAGTTGCTCGTGACACGCGATCTGTCCTGGGTCTAGGGGACTGGTCCGGACCCTCGGCATTTTCCAACCACTCTGGTGACTTCAGTAACACTGTTCTTACAAGGGCCTCAAACCGCCCACTCTCCATTGCGTGATAAGATTTTATAGTGCTTACGCCCAGCCCGAGCGATCGCAAGCATGCTCCTGTCTTCGTGATGGGGTGTCACCGCTCTGGGACGAACCTGCTGTATGACATGTTATTGTCCTCCGGTGGGTTTGCCATCCACCGCGGGTATCTGCCGCTCTACAAGAAGCTGATTCCCCGCTTCGGCTCCATGAAGAGCCGCGCGAACCGCGAAAAGATTTTCGAAACCTGGCTCCGCAGCAAGGGTTTCCGGCGCAGCGGGCTCGATGTCGAGCAACTGGCGGCGCCCATTCTGAACAAATGCCGCACCGGGGGAGACTTCATCCGCGTCGTCATGGACTCGATGGCGCGGAGCCAGCACGTGGAGCGCTGGGCGCTCTACGATCCTGACAACGTGCAGCACGCTGAGCGCGTGAAGCGCGACATACCTAACGCGCTGTTTGTGCACATCATCCGCGACGGGCGCGACATTGCGCTCTCGCTGAAGAAAATGGGCGGCTTTACTCCTCTGCCCTGGGACCGAGGCCAGACCGACAGTCTGGTGGCGACTGCGCTTTATTGGGAGTGGATGGTTCGCCAAGGCCGCGCTCATGGCAGCAAGTTCCCGGCGGACTATATCGAGATCCGCTACGAAGACCTGGTCACCAACCCGTGCGAAACGCTCGGCAAACTCGGCGGCTTCCTCGATCACGATCTGGACTACAACCGGATTCAGCGCGCCGGCCTGGGCCGGCTAACGGAAACAAATTCTTCGTTTCGCGAAGAAGGCGCGAAAGAAACAATCAATCCGCTCGGCCGCTGGAAAAGACGGCTGGCGCACGCCGAGGTCGCCGCCATCGAAGCGACCGTGGGCGAGTTCTTGCAGGAAAATGGCTACGAACTTTCGCTGCCCGCCGCCGATCGCCGTCGGAATTTAAGGCAGTGGGGGATGCGAGGAATGTATCCCGCCTTTCTTGACAGCAAGTTGTGGCTGAAGTTGCATACCCCCCTCGGCCGGTTGGCCAGCATGTCCACGCTCGAACTCGAAGAAAAACCGGCGCAGGTGGCGGAGTCGGTCCGGTCCTGAGGTTCGAGTTGAGGATCGTCATGAACCCGGCAACCCGAGTCCCGGCAAACGAAGTCGCATCCCAAGAAATGGAAAACGGCAACGCGCTCGTCGAAGATCAGCCGGCAGGTCAGGCGACAGCGCCGGGCTCGCGGGGCGCTGGGAGCGTTCGTAGCGTTCGTTCCGCGGCTCCGGTATTTGTGCTGGGTTGCGGGCGCTCCGGAACCAAGTTCCTCTACCACACGCTGCTTTCCGCGGGAGGGTTCGCCGTCTATTACGCGGAGAGCAACGCCTTCAACCTGCTCGGCCTGCGCTTCGGCAACCTCGCCAGCCGCCGCAATCGCCGCCAACTGCTTGACGCCTACTTCACCAGCAAGCTGTTTCATCGCACCGGACTCGATCCGAAAGAAATTGAAGAGCGCGTGATGGAAGATTGCCGCAATGCCGGCGACTTCCTGCGCATCGTGATGGAAGCCATCGCCCGCAAGCAAGGCGTCGAGCGCTGGGCCGAATGCACGCCGCTGCACTTGCTCTATCTTCCGTTGATCAAGCAAGTGATTCCGGATGCGCTGGTCGTCCACATTATTCGCGACGGCCGCGACGTCACCGCCTCCTTGTATCGCATCGGTTGGATACGGCCGCTGCCCTGGGACCGCGCTCGCGCGTTTGTTGTGCCGGCGATTCATTGGCGATGGGTCGTGAGCAAAGGCCGGCGCTACGGTCGGGCGCTGGGCGCGGATTACATGGAAGTTCATTACGAGGATCTGGTGCAGAATCCGCGCGACACGCTGGCGCGCATCGGCAAGTTCATTGAACACGATCTGGACTATGACCGCATTCAGCGGGTCGGGCTGGGATCGGTGCACAATGCAAATTCTTCGTTTCGCGGCGACGGCAAGGAGGCTGAAGCGAACACCATCGGCCGCTGGAAACGCATGTTCACTCCGCCGCAGGTTCAGGACGTGGAGTGCAGCATCGGCAATTTGCTCGTCGATACCGGATACGCACTCGAAACCCAGTCAGCGGAGCGGCGTTCGTCATTGGCTGTGCGTTTCATGAACTTTCTGTACCCGTTGTATTTCGACCTCAAGATTTGGCTGAAATCGCATACTCCGCTCGCGCGCATCGCCGACAAGGGACGCATGGGCATCGCCGAGTCGGATGTCACACCGGGTGCGAAGTCCGATGCAGAGTCCGATGCCAGGTGCGAGGCGAAGTAGCGGGATGTCCGATTCGACCCCCAATCCGACGCCTGGCAGGCACAATCCGTCAGGCCTGCGGGCTGAAATCGACGCGCTGATCGCCCAAGGCACTTTCGATATTGCCGCGAGACGTCTGGCCGAACTTTGGCGGCACGATCCCGCGTCGGGTACGGCGAGCTTCGTGACCTCACGACTCGATGAGTTGCGCGAGAAGACGCGCGACAATCTTGCTCTTACAAAATTCAAGCTGGCGATTCTGCGCTCGTTCACGGTCGAACCGATCGTGCCGCTGTTGCGCGCAGAAGCATTCGCGTACGGTATCGATCTGGAAGTTCACGTCGGCGATTTCAACACGTACGTACAGGACATTCTCGACGGCCAGAGTTCGCTCTACCGCTTCGCGCCGGACGCGGTTGTGCTGGCGGTGCGCACCGACCAAGCCGCGCCCGAGCTGTGGCGTGACTTCGCGGATCTGGCGTCGGAAGTGGCGCAGCAAGCCGGCGAGGGCGTGGTTCGCGGCGTAGTTCACAACGTCGTTCACAACTATGAAGAGTGGATCGGCGCGTTTCGAAAGCAGAGCCAGGCGGCGCTGATCATTCATTCGCTCGAGCTCCCGTCGTCTCCAAGCCTCGGAATTCTCGACGACCAATCCGACGCGGGCCAGTCCGGACTCATCCGGCAGATTAATCGTGAACTGCGGCGCATCGCCGCGGGATTCCACGGAGTGTACAGCCTCGACTACGAGGCGTTGGTGGCACGGCATGGCAGCGAGCATTGGCACGACGAGCGCAAGTGGCTGACGGCGCGGCTTCCCATCGCCGCCGGTTATCTTCTGCAGATGGCGCGCGAGTGGATGCGTTTTATCGTGCCGCTCAGCGGCCGCACCGCTAAGGTTCTGCTCGTCGACCTCGACAACACGCTCTGGGGCGGCATCATCGGCGAAGACGGAATGGCCGGCATTAAAGTTGGCGCCGAGTATCCGGGTGCGGCGTATCAGGCCTTGCAGCGCGCTCTGCTTGATCTGTCGCGCAAAGGAATTCTGCTCGCTATTTGCAGCAAGAACAATCTCGACGATGCCATGGAAGCGCTGGAGAAGCATCCCGGAATGCTGGTGCGCGCGAAACATTTCGCGGCGCTGCGCATTAACTGGACCGACAAGGCGCAGAATCTCCGCGAGATCGCACAGGAACTTAACGTCGGCATCGATGCGCTCGCCTTCCTCGACGACAACCCTTTTGAGCGCGAGCAGGTTCGGGCCGCGCTTCCGGAAATTACCGTTATCGATTTGCCCAAGAATCCGCTGGAGTATGCCTCCGCCGTCCGGAATTGTGTGGCCTTCGAGCGCCTTACCCTTTCGGCGGAAGACCAGCAGCGCACCGAGATGTATGCCGCACAGAAGCAGCGGGGCGGCGCCGAGCAGAGCTTTCAATCGAAGGAAGATTTCTTTCGCTTCCTCGAGCAGGAAGCTGAACTCGAACCCGTGTCGGACCTGACGCTGGCGCGGGTCGCGCAACTGACGCAGAAAACCAACCAGTTTAATCTGACCACGCGGCGGTACACCGAACCGCAGATTGTGGAGATGGCTAGAAAGCCAGACTGGCACATATTTTCCATCCGGGTGCGCGATCGTTTCGGCGACCACGGGCTGGTCGGAGTCGCGATCGCGCACGACGAAGGCGAGCAGTGCGAAGTCGATACCTTCCTGCTGAGCTGCCGCGTCATCGGAAGAACGGTCGAAACCGCGCTTCTCGCCCATCTCGCCGAAAGCGCCGCCCAGCGCGGCCGCAAGCGGCTGGTGGGCTGGTTTCTGCCGACAAAGAAAAACGCTCCGGCGCGCGATTTCTACCCGCAGCATGGTTTCGAGCGGCGGGAGACAAACGGCGCGGCCTCGCTGTGGACGCTCGATCTGAAGAGTTCCACTCTGCGCTGCCCCGATTGGATTAAGCTCAAGGTGAAATGACAGAAGTTGGACTTTGTGCGAAGGGACGGTAGCGAACCGGGAGGAAGGAATTGACGGCCAGTACGTTTGAGCAGGTGCGCAGCGTCGCCAGTGACATTTTTGGGGTTCCAGCCGACAAAATCACGGCGGAATCTTCGCCGGAAACCATCGAGAACTGGGATTCCATGCAGCATCTGAACCTGGTTCTTTCCATCGAAGAAAAGTTTGGAGTGCGGCTCGATCCCGAAGATATCGAACAGATGAAGAACATCGGCGCGGTCGCGACGCTGGTCGAGAAGCTGCAGTCGGCCGCGCGATAATCATTGTTAGACTCGGGCAAGCTCACATCTTCCATTCATGCCCATCGTCATCAAGCCAATCGTCCCGAGCACAAGGCCGCGGATGCATTTGACGCGCGCGGACGGAGATGGGCTGCCCGCGAATTTCTAGCGTCGCGATGCTATGCTGTTTGCGCCCAGCATGATTTGTGAGTTTAAGCTCGGCCGAGCAATCGTGGAATGATGATTGTCCTAAAATATTTTGCGCTTGGGTTTAGCGCGCTTTTGCCCGTGGTCAATCCCCTGGGTTCGGCGCTGGTTTTTCTGGGGTTGGTCGGAGTTGCGCCGTCCGAGGTATACCGCAGTCTCGCACGCAAGATTGCGATCAGCACGACGCTCTTCCTGCTTGTCGTGGAGCTGGTTGGTGCAGGGTTATTGAATTTCTTTGGCATTTCCCTCCCGGTGGTCCAGGTGTCGGGCGGCTTTGTTCTGGCTGCAATGGGCTGGGGGTTGCTCAACGAGAAAGACAGTGCCCCGAGCACCGAGAAAGCAACTGTCGCCCCCGTTGATTTCAATTCATTGGAGGAAAACGTCTTTTATCCCTTCACGTTCCCAGTGACGGCGGGCCCCGGTTGCGTTGTTGTCATGCTGACATTGAGCGCACACGCATCGGGGAAGAACGTTCTCCACAGCATTCTTGCGCATCTGGGTATCCTGCTGGCGGTGGTTGCGCTGAGTTTCACTGTGTTGATCAGCTATCGGTACGCACCGAGAATCACCGAGAAAATCTCGCCTCAAACCGTACATGGGATCTTGCGGGTGATTGCGTTTATTCTCTTGTCCATCGGTGTGCAGATTGCGTGGAATGGAGTGCAAGCGCTGATACAAAGCCTAGCAAAGTAAATGGGGCCAGGCCGGAGAAACTCGCGCATCAGTGCAGTTGCCATAAGCACCGCCGTCCATATCATCCATAACCACCGAAGTCTGGTCCGGCGGTGGGGCGGAAAGTGGACAACTATTTCCACGGGGTGGAACTGTGAGGGGCCAAATTGCCCACAAACTCGTACGTGCCGCGGCGGGCGAGCCCCGGTCGCAGTTAGACTGGCGAGGGTACCGAGAGTAACCGGCGGGTCAAGAGCGGCCTTTTCAGCATGTAAGATAAGGGAATCTGTGGCTTCTGGATGGCAAAACAGGCTGGCGCGCGTGTCCCGGATGGACTGGGAAGAGGTGCGGGTGCGAGTGTGGCAGGAATTCCACAAGCAGAACGACCTGCTCATGCACCGGATGGGCTTGCTTAATGGGTCGATTCGGTTAAACGCAGAGTCGGCGGCGCGGCCGGGACAATTCTTTTTTTCGGCGAGCGAGTTTTCTGGCAGTGAAATTTCGGAGCGCGCGGAGTTGTTGCGCAAACATCTTCCCGACGAAGCGGCCGATATTCTGCGCGAGGCCGATGAGATCTGCGGCCATCGGTTTCGTCTGCTGGGCTATGAGAATCTCGAATACGGCAGCGAGATCGACTGGCATCTCGATCTGGTGCATGGTAAGCGCGCGCCGATGGATCCCTGGTTCAAGATTCCTTTTCTTGATTTCGCCGTGGTGGGCGACCACAAGGTCACCTGGGAATTGAACCGGCACCAACACCTGGTGACGCTGGCCAAGGCGCGCCTGCTGAGCGAGGACGAGAAATACGTCCGCGAACTGATGGCGCAGTGGCGCAGTTGGATCAAGGCGAATCCGTATCCGTTGGGGATTAACTGGGCGAGCACGCTGGAGGTCGCCTTCCGCAGCTTGTCCTGGATATGGGTGGACCAGTTGCTGGCGGGAGCGGCTGATTATGCGGAGCTTCGATCAGAAATGGCGCCGGCGCTCGCGTTTCACGGGCGTTATATCGAGCGCTATCTATCTACTTATTTTTCTCCGAACACACATCTGCTGGGGGAAGCAGTTGTGCTGTTCTTTCTGGGCACTTTGTATCCGCAAATGCCAAGGGCCGCGCGCTGGAAGGAATCCGGGTGGCGGATTGTGCTGCACGAGGCGGGACGGCAGGTGTGTCCGGATGGCGTTTACTTCGAGCAATCGCTGTACTACCACGTTTATGCCCTCGACTTTTTCTTATATGCGCGGTTGCTCGCGGCGCGGAATGGAATGGAAATTCCGCTGGCGTATGACGCGGTGCTGGGGCGAATGCTCGATGTCGTCGCGGCGCTGGGGCAGGCAGGACCGGCGGAGGGCTTCGGCGACGATGATGGCGGGCGGGCGTGGAATCCGCGACGCAACCGCACGGAGCAGATGACGGACCCGCTGGCGCTCGGTGCGGTGATTTACTCGAGAGAGTTTTCCGCGGCGCGGCTGACGGATGAAGCGATCTGGTTGTTTGGGAATCAAGCCGTCGAAAAACTCTCGATCGGACACATGAGCACACAAGCTAGTGCGGCGGCGCGTTCGCTCGCCTTTCCCGACGGCGGGCTTTACGTGCTGGCGGATTCGCTGCCGTTCCCGCAGGCAATGGTGGTGGATGCCGGTCCGCAGGGTGTGGGACGCTCGGGACACGGGCATGCCGACGCACTCAGCTTGCGGCTCACCATGAATGGGCGGCGCTGGCTGGTGGACTCCGGGAGCGGCGTCTACATTTCGAAAGATTTGGCGGACCGGAACACGTTTCGCGGGACGGGAGCGCATAACACCCTGCGCGTCGATGGAGTGGACCAGGCGGTTGCGGATGAACCCTTTTCGTGGACTCATATTCCGACGACGCGAGCGGAAAATTGGATCGTGGGAAAGAGCTTTAGTTACTTTGTGGGCAGCCACAATGGATATGCGCGGCTGGCGGATCCGGTTGTGCATCGGCGGCACGTGCTGAAGATCGCAGGCGATCTGTGGCTGGTGCGCGATTTGGCGCTCGGTCGAACGGAGCACGAACTGGAGATACGGTGGCACTTCGCGCCCGATCTCGAAGTTCAAAACGAAGTTCAAAACGCAGTTCGAAACTCTGGCGCGGGGCGGGTGGAAATAAGGACGGCTGGCGCTGCCTCCAGCGAACCACGGCTGAGCCTCATCGTGCCGGAAGAAACCGTCTGGCATACGGCGACGGAAGTTACGAGAACTCTGCTCTCGCCCGCTTATGGTGAGTTTCAGCATGCGCCGTTGGTGCGATACCATGCACGGGTTTTGCTGCCAGCAGAGATCGCGACTGCGCTCGTACCGAGCTCTGGCGCAATCCGGCAGGAGGGCGAACCACAAATCGAACCTCGATTGGTGAGCATGGCGCAGGCGGCCGTGCAGGTGTACGAACTCAACTATCATGACGAAAGCCGCGGATTCTTTTTTGCGCTCGGCGACGAGACGTGGAGTTTCGGTTCGTTGTCTTCGGACGCGCGAGTGCTGTATTGCCACATCGAAAAAGAGAAGCTGGCGCACCTGGTTGTAATCGGCGGAACACACGTCGCGTGGCAGGAACAGCCGCTGCTGAAGGCGGCAGGGCCATCCGCATTTTTCGAGTGGCGCAGGGGGGATGCGGTGATGAACGCGGTGCCGGGCGAGTTTTCGGTTACGGCTCTGTTCGAAGAGCTGACCGGCGGCTCGCGCTCCCCATTCCTGGGTGTGGATCATGATTCGTCGCATCATAGTTCGTCACCATACGGTTCGTCACCATACGCGGAGGAACGCTAGATGTGCGGGATTGCCGGGATTCTTGAATTCGGACGGGACGCGCGGGCTAGCGCCGGCGCACTGCGCGAAATGTGCAGCGTGGTCCGCCATCGCGGGCCGGACGACGAGGGCTTTTATACGGATGGCGCGGTAGGCATCGGCATGCGGCGGCTCAGCATTGTCGATGTCGCGGGCGGGCATCAGCCGATTCCGAATGAAGACGGCACACTCTGGATCGTGTTCAATGGCGAGATCTACAACCATCTCGACTTACGCGAGCAGCTCATCGCACGCGGCCACCACTACAGCACTCGTAGCGATACTGAGACCGTCATCCACCTCTACGAAGAGTACGGCGTGGATTGTGTACAGCACCTGCGCGGCATGTTTGCTTTTGCCATCTGGAATCGCAATACGAAAACCCTCTTCATCGCGCGCGACCGGCTGGGCATTAAGCCGCTGTATTACAAATTGACGCCGGAGCGGCTGCTGTTCGGGTCGGAAATCAAAGCGGTGCTGGCGCATGGCGGGATTCGTCCCGAGTTTAATCGGGCGGCGCTGCCGGAATATCTGGCGTTCGGATATCTTTCTGGTGCGGAAAGCTTCTACTCCGGAATCCTCAAGCTGCTGCCGGGGCACACGATGACGATTGGCCCGGATGGCAAGGCGGAAATCCGGCAGTACTGGGACCTGGATGCGTCGAAGCCGCACGAATTGGGCAACGAGAGTTACTACGTCCAGAGCTATCGCGAGTTACTGGAAGGCGCCGTCAACAGTCACCTGATGAGCGACGTGCCGCTGGGTGTTTTCCTGAGCGGCGGCGTGGATTCGAGCGCGGTAGCTGCGCTGATGACGAAACTGCGGCGCGAGCCGGTTGAGACTTTTTCCGTTGGCTACACCGAGCAGACTTGCAGCGAACTGCCCTTTGCGCGCGCGGTGTCGGATCACATCCAGTC
>JBEKWX010000108.1:0-9981 GCA_049512675.1 Terriglobales bacterium
TATTTCGTCAGCGAGCGCACCGGCCACAAAGAAGTCTGGATGATGGACTACGACGGCGCCAACCAGCAGCAGATCACGCACCTGGGAAGCATTTCCCTGTCGCCGCGCATCTCGCCCGATGGTTCGCGGCTGGCGTTCAGCTCGATCAACAAGGGCGGTTGGGAAATCATGATGTACTCATTCGATCTCAACCGCATGGTCAGCTTCCCGCGTTTCGGAGGCATGAATCTTTCGCCCGCCTGGTCGCCCGAGGGCAAGGTCGCATTCTCCTCCTCGCGCAACGGCTATCCCAACATTTTTGTGGTCGACGCATCCGGAGGAAACTCGGTCCGCCTGACCAACGACAAAGGCCCGGACGTTTCGCCCACCTGGAACCGCAAGACCGGCGCCCAGATCGCTTTCGTCAGCGGGCGCACTGGCCTGCCGCAGATCTATACCATGGAAGCCGACGGCACCAACCTGCAGCGCGTCACCGATCAAGGCTACGCGGTTTCTCCCAACTGGTCGCCCAACGGGCAGTTTCTGACCTTCTCCTGGATGCGCAAGTACGGCCCCGGAGAGCCTGGTTCCAACGACCTTTATCTGATGGACGTAGCCAGCAAGCAGTGGGTGCAACTCACCCACGACGCCGGTCGCAACGATTTTCCCTGCTGGTCTCCCGACGGGCGGCACATTGTGTTTCAGTCGCACCGCTCGGGCAGCGACCAGATATGGACCATGCTGGCGGACGGCACCAATGTGAAGCAGCTGACTTTTACGGGCGTCAACACGCAGCCCAACTGGAGTTGGAAGTAAATTGCTGGACATCCTGTGGCGGCAAGTAAGGTTCGTATCAGGGCACGCCTTCAGGCGTGCCGCAGGAGCTACGCCATGAAAGCGCCTCAGGCGCTGCGGTCAGAGATTTGGAGTTTCACCACGGGCTGTTAAGAAGCACGGTTTTGCGGCTGGCCCAGAGTGCGCCCTGCCGTGAATCTGCAAATTGCACGCCACCATGCGGGCGCACAGAAAACTGGAGGAATCAGTGAAGCACGCAATAACAGCAACCAAGAGAATGACGAGATGGCTCACTCTCCTATTCGCACTCGGCACGATCATGTTCCTGGGCGCTTGCGCAAAGAAGGTCGCCCCGCCGCCGCCCCCGCCGCCACCCGCTCCCACCGCTCCCACAGCCTCGCTGTCGGCGAACCCGAATACTCTCGACCCGGGCCAATCGACAACCCTGACCTGGCAGACCACGAACGCAACCGACGTCAGCATCGACGGCATCGGCCCCGTGGACACAAGCGGCTCGCGTCAGGTTACTCCGGCCGACTCAACCACCTACCATCTCATCGCAAAAGGCGCCGGCGGAACCCAGGACGCCACCGCCCGCGTGACCGTCAATCGCGCACCCGCGCCGCCACCGACCCCAGTAGCCAATCTCACAGAACAGCAACTCTTCGAGCATAACGTGAAGGACATTTACTTCGATTACGACAAGTACGATGTGCGCGCGTCCGAGCAAGGTTCCTTGCAAGCCGATGCACAGTTCCTGCAACAGCATCCCAACATCCGCTTCACCATCGAGGGACACTGCGACGAGCGCGGCTCCACTGAATATAACCTGGCCCTGGGCACCAATCGCGCGGACGCGGTGAAAAATGCGCTCATCCAGGCCGGAGTGGCCGGCGATCGTATCAAGACCTTCAGCTACGGCAAAGAGAAACCGTTCTGCACCCAGTCGACCGAAAGCTGCTGGCAGCAAAACCGCCGCGGACACTTCGTGTACGAAAAATAAACTGAGGAAGTGGAGGGACGGGCGTCTCGCCCGTCCTTGCTTCCAGCAAGTCGCGAAGAAAACTCGAAGGTTGATTTTGCATCCAATAGGATAACTATGAAATCGATTCGCATTCCGCTCACTCTCGCGTTGGTCCTCACGATTTGGATCACTCCGGCCTACAGCGCCAGCAAGGAAATCATCGAACTGCAAACCCAGGTCACCCAGTTGCAGCAGCAGATGACCACGATGATGCGATCCTTTGACGAGCGCATGGGCGTCATGAAGAATCTGCTTGAGCACAACACCGACGCCGCCAACAAGGTGAGCGCCGCCATCGGCGAGCTGCAAACTTCCGTCAACAAACAACAGCAGGATCGCGCCGCACAAGTCGACCAGATCTCCGGGCAGATTCAGGCCCTGAACGACACCATGGACGAACTAAAAGTGCGCCTCGCCAAGCTGAGCAAGGGATTCGAGGACATGCAAGCGGCGCAGCAGTCTATGGCCGCGCAGCAGGCACAGGCGCAGCAGCAGGCACAGGCGATGGCTCAGGCGCCGCCGCCCGACGTGCTCTACAACAATGCCCTGCGCGACTATAACGGCGGGAAGAACGATCTGGCCGCCCAGGAATTCAACGACTACATCAAGTTCTACCCCAACACCGACCTGTCCGGAAACGCATATTTCTATCTAGCTGAAATTCAGTTCAAGGCCGGCGATTACCAGAAAGCGGTCGTGAGCTACGATCTGGTCCTGCAGAATTTTCCCAGCGGAAACAAGGCTGCTGCCGCGCAACTCAAGAAGGGATTCGCGCTCCTCGAAATGGGAAAAGAAGACGAGGGCACACAAGAATTGAAGCACGTCATCCAGCGCTATCCACGCACCAACGAAGCTATACAAGCGCGAGACAGGCTGCGCAAACTGGGAGCGGCGCCAAAAACCCGCTGAGCGCCGCTCTCCTGTGGAGAGCCGGGCGTCCCGCCCGGCCGAATTACGGGTGAGCCGCCGTCTTTGGCACCACAACTCCGCCCTCAAGCTTGGGGATGCCAAAATGTCCGCCAAGATGCGCGAGGTCAAGCGGGCTGATCGACCCCGAAACCACAATAAAATTGACCTCATTCGATTTCGCTTGCAGGACTGCCACATTGCTGATCGCGTTGTTCTCCAGGCGGACCCAGAGCCCGGTTACGCCCGGGCCTCCATCCTTCTCTTGTTTGTTCATCAGTTGCTTCCAGCCCGCCGCCAAGTACTCGTCTTTCACCGAATTCAGAGCCCCCGGGTCATAGGTCCAGGTTCGCGGAAAACGGAAGCTGTGGACCGATATCCCATTAACGCCCGCAATCACGCGCTGAAGATCTTCATTGTTCGGATCCATCTTGGCGGCAAACACCAGCATGGAGTGGTCGAGCGTGAACTCAGTTTTCGAAGACGCACTCTGCCGCAAAGACTCAATACCCTTGGGAATCCAATCGTGCTGCTGCGGTGCCTGCGCCTCGGCCCATTGCGCCACAAAAACGCCCACCAACACTGCAAGAATAATGCGGACAAGCCTCCAGGGAAACTTCATACGAGTGCCTCCACAGCTAGACAGAATAGCTAGCCGGGAATTCCGCTTAAACTTGTGAGCAGAGAACTCCCAGGCCATTAAGAACCCCACGCATGGAAATTAGTTGCACCGACCCGCGATTACGCCGTTAGACGGCGTCGGCGGCCGCAGCCCTTTCCCCCACGCCGCTTGGCCGCAGCGTGACCCAATCGGTCTGCACGCGATCCCATCCCTGAATCAGGAAGCCGTAAGATTCGAACAGCTGCCGGATTTGCGGCCGCTGCCAGCCCGCAATCTCCTCCAGAATCGGCACCAGCGTCGCCAATGCGTTGTCGCCGAGCACCGTCCGCTTGGCGATCTGCGCTACCAGCTTCGATTCCGACACAGCAATCGTGAAGCCATCGCGCCGGTTCACGTGCAGCATGACGTGAATGTCGGAACTGCCGTCGCCCACGTAGACCACATGGTCTGCCGGAATGCCGAGCTGCTCTTCGAGTTGATCCAGCCGCGTGACTTTTCCGTAACCCGCCGTGGCTCGCACCAGGCTTTCGATCTCACCCGAGGCTTTGTATTTGAACTCGGTGCCAAATATGTGGTCCTCCGGCACGATCCCCTCCAGCGCCGATTGGATCACTTCTACCGGCGCCGCCGAAAGCACGTAAAAATCAAAGTGGAATCCGTCGATCCGACGGTCGAGTATCTCGTAAATCTGCTTGATGTTTTCTTTGAGGCGAATGCGCTTGCCCACCTGGAACAAGTGGTCGCGCCGGACGCGCGAATGGAACTCGGGATCATGCAGGAGCAAATAAGAAAGTTCGGCGCCCTGCTGAACCAGGTTCAGCTGCGCCATGCCCTTGGCCTTGCGCTCGAATTCTTTGACAGAAATGCCGAGCAGCTCGCTCAGCACGTAACCCGTATCATTAAAAGTCAACGTTTGATCAAAGTCGCTGGCAAACAGATAATGTTTACGAAAATTGCTAGACATATCCTATATTAGATTCAACATCAGGTTAATTGAGTATTAAATTTACCTATCCTAATCATCACAATAACTTGCAGCTGCAGCACAGGTCGGATATTGCCCGCTGCCAGCTTTTCGGCGTAACCTGACCTTGTAATCATTATTTACTAACGCACACCGAAAGGGCCTGCCATGCTGAAAAGCAAAAGCGATCATCTTCTCAATGATTCCGACCGCGGAAAGGGTTCTCAGGAGCCTGACGAACGCGGCCAAAGCGGCAACAACTCCATGCAAGGCCAACTCGGGCACCGTAACCCCGACCCCCTGCAAGACGGAGCCGACAGCGATTTCCCCGAGCCCGGCCACAGTCCCGAGCACTCCTTCGAGGGAGAGTTCAAGAAAAAGAAAGCTGTCTAGTAGAGGGCCGCCTGTCGCAGGGCTCTACTGCAGCTCTTCCATGCACTTCGCCAGCACTTCCCGGCTCGGGCGTGTTACCGATTCCGGCAAAGTCGCCAGCGGCTCATCCGTGACGTTCAGCATGTCGATAAAGCTCGGAGCTTTTTCATTGATGTAGAACACGCCAGTCAGTACTTCACCTTTCGCATGCGATTCCATCAACCGCGTCACCGCCTGAACCTTGTCCGTCGGATCGTACTCCTGCTCCAGCTTCCGCAGCCGCAGGCTTGATCCGTCGTGCATCGTAACTTCAAGCGTTGTCCCATGATCGTAGTCAACGTTGATTTCCTCAAACGACGGCACAAAGCTTACTTCGTGCAGTGGCTCGTCATGAGCCTGCATGTATTTGTAAGATTTGGTTGAGCCCTCGTGGTCGTTGAAGGTCACGCACGGCGAAACCACGTCCAGCATCACCGTGCCATTGTGCGCGATGGCGGCCTTGAGCATGGTATGAAGCTGTCGCTTGTCGCCGGAGAACGACCGCCCCACAAATGTAGCTCCCAACTGAATAGCCATGGCGCAGGTATCAACCGGAGGAAGGTCGTTCACCACGCCACTCTTCAGCGTTGACCCCAGATCGGCGGTCGCAGAGAACTGCCCTTTCGTCAAACCGTAGCAACCGTTGTCTTCGATGATGTAGATGATCGGCAGATTGCGCCGCATCAAATGGACAAACTGCCCCGCTCCGATTGAAACAGTGTCACCGTCACCGGTTACACCGAGTGCGATCAGGTTCCGGTTAGCCAGAATCGCTCCCGTCGCCACCGAAGGCATGCGGCCATGCACGGAGTTAAAACTATGCGAGCGGTTCATGAAGTAAGCCGGGCTCTTCGACGAGCAGCCGATGCCGCTGAACTTCGCCACGCGCTCGGGCTGCACTCCCATTTCATACATCGCGTCAATGATGCGTTCGGAAATCGCGTTATGCCCGCAACCGGCGCAGAGCGTCGTCTTCCCGCCGCGGTAGTCAACCACTTGCAGTCCAATGCGGTTAATCTTTGGAGCAGGAGGAGTAGGAGTTGTCGCCGGCGTGTTAGTAGGTGTGTTCCCCATGTTACTTGCCCTCCATCATCACGAGTTCATCCGTCACGGAATGCGCGTCGATGGGCAATCCGTGGATATGGCAAATCGAACGTAAACGCGGCGTCAATTCCGGTTTGATGTCGAGCTTGAGCAGGCTAGCCATCTGCCCATCGCGGTTTTGCTCCACCACATACACGCGCTCGTGCCGCTCAATGAAGTCGTGAACCTCGCGCGTAAACGGATACGACCGCACGCGAAGATAATCCGTTTCCAGCTTGTGCTCTTTGGACAATTGATCGCGCGATTCGACGATCGCCCAGTGCGACGTGCCATAAGCAATAATGCCGATCTTCGCCTTGCCGCCGCCCATCAATTCCGGTCGCGGAACGAACGACCGCGCGGTCTCGAACTTCTTGTTGATCCGTTCCATGTTGCGTTCGAAATCGTCAGGCCGCTCGCTGTACTGCGCCTTTTCATTGTGGCCGCTGCCGCGCGCAAAGTAAGCCGCCGCCGGATGATCCGTGCCCGGCAGCGTGCGATAGCCGACGCCATCTCCATCCACATCCTTGTAACGGGCAAAACTGCCAACCTTCTCAAGATCGGCCTTACTCAGCACTTTTCCTCGATCAATCGGCTTGTCGGGATAAGGAAACGGATCCGACATCCAGTTATTCATCCCAAGATCGAGGTCCGACATGACGAACACCGGCGTCTGGAAATGCTCCGCTAAGTCAAAAGCATCCTGCGCCATGGTGAAGCACTCGCTGACCGAATTCGGAAACAGCATGATGTGCTTCGTGTCGCCGTGGCTCAGAAATGCCGTAGAGAGCACGTCGCCCTGCGCCGTACGAGTAGGTAAGCCAGTCGATGGCCCCACGCGCTGAATGTTCCAGATCACCGCGGGAACTTCCACGTAATATGCCAGTCCGGTGAACTCAGCCATCAGCGATATGCCCGGGCCCGCGGTAGCAGTCATCGAGCGCGCACCCGCCCAAGCCGCCCCAATCACCATACCCACCGCCGCCAGTTCGTCTTCGGCTTGCACGATGGCAAAAGTCGCCTTCCCATCCGGCCCGACGCGGTATTCCTTCATGTACTCAATCATCGTCTCGACCAGCGATGACGAAGGCGTGATCGGGTACCAGGTCACCACCGTGCAACCCGCAAACATGCATCCCATGGCAGCGGCAGAATTGCCGTCGATGATGATCTTGCCCTTCGTCTTGTCCATGCGTTGGATGTAGAACGGATCGCGCTTCTTCAGGTTAGCGGTGGCATAGTCGTGCCCCGCCTTGGCAGCTGCCAGGTTCAAGGTTGCCGCTTTCGCTTTCTTCGCGAACTGCTTGCGGATCGCCTTCTCCACCTCGGCAAAATCAATTTCCAGCAATTGCGCCGCCGCCCCGACATAGATCATGTTCTTGATCAGCTTGCGCAGCTTGGCTTCCGCACCCACCGTCGCCGCCAGCTTGTCGTAGGGCACGGCGTAATAAATCAAATCGTCGCGCACCTTATCAAGTGCCAGCGGCTCGTCGTAGAGCACGGAAGCGCCCGCTCCGAGCGTCTTCACATCGTCCTGCGCCGTCTCCGCATTCATCGCGATGAGCAGGTCGATTTCCTTCTTGCGCGCGATGTAGCCCTCTTTACTGGCGCGGATCGTGAACCAGGTCGGCAGCCCCGCAATGTTCGAAGGAAACAGGTTCTTCCCCGAAATCGGCACGCCCATCTGAAAAATGCTGCGCATCAAAACCGTGTTGGAACTCTGCGACCCCGAACCATTCACCGTAGCAACCTGAATACTCATGTCATTAATGACACGCCTTTGCCCCACTTGGCCGGACAATTCCTGGGGCACAACATCGGTAGTGGCCATCCCTATCCTTTCTGGTCTAATCCCAATAAATTATTGACCGGGTAAACCCCATCTCCCGGAAGTCTTGCGGAGTGAACAGTGAAAACTCTTTACTAATTATACGCGTTCGAAGAGCAGTGGACGTAACCAGAACAGCAACAGGCAGGGACAGGGCATAGCGTTCATAGGCTGCGGAAAAACGCGGTGCTTCGTATCCGGGCATCGCTTTAACGATGCCGATTCACACCGGTATTGGGAAGGGCACGGCTTCAGCCGTGCCGCCAAGCCGCTGAAAATTTGCTCCGCTTTAGCGCCAGAGGCACGCTTTCTTTTGACGTTAGTGGAAGGCGCGGCAGGCCGGCCAGGTGCAAATAAAATCCCAGTGGAACCGCGCAGACAGCTACCTGATCCCGCGGGAATTGAGATGTTCGGAATACATTTTGGCGGTCTGTCTGATGTGATCCGCCAGCCAATCCTTGAGAAACTTTAGCACGGCGATCGAATTGCCTATGCTGCCCGCATCCAGGTCATCCTTGAACTGCTTGACCTGAGCGGCGAATTTCCGATGTTGTAAACGATGCTCGTCCAGTTTTGGGTAGCATGCCTATTTCAGCAGAGCCTCTTCCGCCCTGAAGTGAGTCTGCGTGTAGTTCTCCAGTTCCTGCACGACGGGGCCGACGATGGCACGGCCCTGTCCCAACCTCATCGCCTCGTGTAACTGATTGATCAGGTCAAAAAGCTTCTGATGTTCGGCATCGCAGCTTTTGACGCTGACGCTATAGGACGTATCCCAGGTAACGAGAGCCAAAGTGCACCTCCTCCAAGTTCAAGCAACAGACAGCGTCCCGCGCCTAATCTATCGGCAGGCTGAACGGAAACTTTAGGAGAAGCCTCGCCGTCATCCTCGTGCTCCAGCGAATAGGGTCATCGCACGCGTACCAAGCACAACCGCGTAATTGTGGCGCATCCGCGATGCCGCTTCGGCGATAATGGAACGAGGCGGGAAAAACCGGTTTGCCGCCTGCAAGGCTGGCACGCAGCTGCGGCCCAAGCAAGCCTTGCTCCGAACCAAGTCCGAAGCACGGGAGATGGAATGTCAGGTACCTCGAAACACGCTTCCACCCGCCATAGCGCCGTCGTTGGCGCAAAGAATGTCGGCGCAGAAAAAGTCGACACGAAAAGCGTTGGCGTACAAAGCTGCAAAGTGGCTCTCGTCGGCTTCGGAACGGTGGGAAGTTCCGTGGCCAGAATTCTTTGCGAGCGGTCGAACACTCACCTGTGCCTGACGCATGTTCTCAATCGCAACGTGGTGCGTAAAAAAGTGGACTGGCTTCCGCCCTCCGTGCAGTGGACAGAGAATATCGACGATGTTCTATCGTCCGACGTGGATATCGTGGTCGAGGTGATGGGCGGCCTTCAGCCCACGGAAGACTGGATCCGGCGCGCGCTCCAGTCGGGCAAATCCGTGGTCACGGCCAATAAGCAGTTGATTGCGCACTGCGGCCTCGAGTTGGTCAGCCTGGCGCTGCAGATGCAACAGAAAATTGTTTTTGGCGCGTCGGTCGCGGGCGGCGTGCCGGTGATTTCCGGATTGCATGAGGGATTGGCTGGCGATGAACTGTTCAAGATCCGCGGCATTCTCAACGGCACCTGCAACTACATTCTCAGCCAGATCGAGAGGAGCGGCATCCCCTTCGCCACCGCTCTGCGCGAGGCGCAGAAGCTGGGCTTCGCCGAGGCCGATCCCACGGAAGACATCGAAGGCCTGGACGCGCGGGCCAAGCTCGCCATCCTGGCGCGAGTCGGACTGCACTGCAATGTCAAACCCGAGAGCATCGTGGCGCGCTCAATTGCACCGATCGACGCGGTCGATTTTGAATATGCGAACCAGCTGGGTTGCACGATTCGCCAGATTTCGTGGGCTGAGCTAAAAAAGCCTGAGCTGAAAACGCCCGAGTCGAAAACGCCCGAGTCGAAAGCCGAGTCAAACCCAAAGTCGAAAGCTGACCTCTTGTTTGCCGCGGTCCAGCCCGCGCTGGTCGAACTCTCCTCGCCTTTGGCGCGCGTGGAAGGCAGCCAAAACCTGGTGGTGGCAACCGGAACCTACGGCGGCGAGACCGTCTTTGGAGGCCACGGCGCGGGCGGCAGTCCAACCGCCGTCGCGGTCGTGTCCGACATTTTGGCCATCGCTCGCTCCAAGCAAGCCGGCACGAGTTTCGCCGGACAGCCGGCGGAGAAAACCCCCACCGTCACCGCCGATTTCACTGCCAAACACTATCTGCGCTTTCTCGTGAAGGACCGGCCGGGCATCATCGCCAGCCTCGCCACCATCCTCTCCCAGTGCGGCATCAACATCGACTCGGTGCTGCAGAAACCGGACTGCCCGA
>JBEKWX010000109.1:0-9950 GCA_049512675.1 Terriglobales bacterium
GAAGTGAATATGGATTTCGATTACGCTGACTATTTCGGACTCACGCCTTCGACCGGCTATGAACGCCTGCTCCATGACTGCATGACCGGAGACGCCACCCTGTTCCAGCGCGCCGACATGGTCGAGGCCGGCTGGAGCATTGTCAACCCCGTACTCGATGTATGGAAGGCGCTGCCGCCGCGTAATTTCCCCAACTATCCTGCTGGAACCTGGGGCCCGAAAGAGTCCGACGAATTGATGGAACGCGATGGCCGGCGCTGGAGAGATTTCGAGAAATAATTTGTAATAGGTAATTTGTAATTGGTAATGTAAACGCGACCGCAAGTTATAGAGTTACCGGATTGCTGAGTTACAAATTGCAAATTACAAATTACCAATTACAAATTCCTCATGCCCTCGACTCGATCGATTGAAGTGCTGGCCACTGCGGCCGATCTTTTTCACGCCGCCGCCGAAGAATTCGTTCGCACGGCGCGCGCCGCTATCGGCGCCAAGGGACGGTTCACGGTGGCGCTCTCCGGTGGCTCGACTCCGAAAGGTCTCTATTCGCTGCTCGCCGCCAATTACGCCGACTTCGCCTGGAACCGCGTCTTTCTATTCTTCGGCGACGAGCGTCACGTCCCGCCCACGGACCCCGACAGCAATTATCGAATGGTGCATGAATCGTTGCTGACGAGAATTGCGATTCCAGCCGAGAACGTCTTTCGCGCGCCGGCGGAAAATCCCGATGCCGCCGCCGCTGCGTCCGACTATGAGGCCCAGCTTCGCCGATTTTTCGAAATTCGGTCCGGCGAATTCCCGCGCTTTGATCTGATCCTGCTCGGCCTGGGTCCCGATGGCCACACCGCATCGCTCTTCCCCGATTCCGCGGCGCTCGACGAACAGTCGCGCCTGGTGGTCGCCAATTGGGTTGCGAAGTTGAACGCCTATCGCATCACCTTTACTTTCCCAGTGCTCAATCGCGCCGCAGAGGTGGTGTTCATGGCCATTGGCGCGGACAAGGCCGACATGCTGCATAAGGTTCTAGAGGGCAAGAACATTCCCCCGCTGCCCTCGCAGAGAGTGCAACCATCCGACGGAAACCTGTTGTGGATGCTCGACGAGGCAGCCGCCGCAAAACTGACCCGGTGAAGTCCAACTGCAAGGCTTCGCCCGACTGGACAGACGAGGGCGTCTGCCCCTACGTGGTTCTGTCTTGGCTGAGAGCTGAAGGCTGAGAGCTTCTTATGCGGCGTGGCCGCGCCAGTCGGCGATCTCCTTCATTCCTTCGCCGCGGGCATGCTCGAAAAGCCTTACTCTGTGGCGGGTATGTTCGAATTCGTGGATGTCAGCCCACACCTCTGCCTGCCACGATCTCTCGTGGGCCGCAGCCTCGCCGCAACTGGCACACCGCGTATGAAAGGTTACACCCGGCCTCGGAGCAGTCTGCACGTCCTGCAGTTCGAGGAAGATGCAGCGCACTTCTTCGATCTCTTCGTCGGGACCCAGAATGTGCTCGTAGCGCAGCAGGTATCCAAAGCCGAGTTTGCGGGCTTCGCCTTCCGCTTGCTCCCGGGTGTGGAACGGACCGTATTCGGCCCGCAGTTGCTCGGTCGAGTCGCAGGCCATCCAAAAAGTGTCCTTGTAGAGCATGCCTACCTCAGTCCAGGTCTGAACGAATGAAACGCAGAAGCGATGAGCTATAAAGCTCCGAACTTGTGAAGCGGACGAACAAGTACAGCAGTAACTTAAGCAATTTGATTACCGGGATTTGCGGCAGCCGGCAGGGCCTTGCTGCCGGCTGTTTTGGCCGAAGTTGGTGGGCTATTTCCCTGAAAACATGCTACTTAGGCCGGCAGTCCCGCGAACCCAATGGGCTGCGGGAACCGCCGGGTACAGCGACCTGTGTGAAATCTGTTTCCGTCCCCAAACATCGGAGAGGCAATTCCACTCCGGTGCTTCGAAGGCCTTCTGTAAACTCACAAGTCGATAGAGCTAGGCTTTGCGCGAATGCTTCGCACCGAGCCTCATCGCAAGGACAGCGCCAGCAGGATGGCGCCGTCTGCCGCAATCCCAGGCGGATCTCGCAACGGGTGAGACCCGTTACGAGTTCGCGCCGGATCTACGCAAAACGGCAATCTTACAGCGAGCACCCTCACGACGATGAGTTTTACAAAGATGCCTGCGACTCGCCGAATGCGTAACTTCTAGTTCGTCCCTCGAGTGGCCGCCGCCTTTCTTTTCTCATCCCCATAGGCAACGCCTTCCTCGCCCACGGCTGGGCTCCACCCTGCCACCGGTGACAACAGCCCGTTCCCCAGTTGCACATGCCAGTTGGCTCCACCGTGGCTGGCAACATAGAGCGCGAGTTCGAGCCGGGTCCAGACCCCCAGTTTGTCGAAGGCGGTGCGCAGATAGTTCTTCACTACCTGCTCGCTGGTCGTGAGCACGCCGGCAATGTCTTTATTAGTGAGCCCCTGCCAGACCAGGGTCGAGACCTGAATTTCTTTCGGGGTTAGCCGATCACGGGGTTGCATGGTTGGACCTGCTCCTTGATGAACATGGCGGTGGCGAGTTTCACCCGCTTCCGGCCTTCTTTGATGCCTGCGCGCAGAAACAGCGTGCGCAGGTGCTGTTTGACGGTCCGCGGGCTGATGCTCAGGTGGCTCGCGATTTCTTTGTTGCTGCATCCTTGCACCAGCAGACGCAGTACCTGCTGGTCTCGGGGCGTTATCTTGATATCATTGAGGTTGATCATTGGCTTTTCGTCGGCTCCTTCAGTTCAGTCTTGGGATCGCGACCCGCCGTAAACAGAAGCAAGCTATTCGCCAAATCTTCGCTACTTAACAACGCCATTTAGAACCATGTAGTTACATTTCAAACTTCTACTTTCCTTCGCCCTTTCTTAGGCCGTTCTCATGAGCGCCTTCCACATTGGCATCCCCAAACGGGAATCCCTCCCCCAAACCCCTCCCTTTTCTTCGTTTTCAGATGCACGGACTTGCACTACAATAGGGTCAGTGTGCACCAGCTTTCTCCCCCCTGACGCCAATGCCATCGAACCGGCCCAACCTGACACTGGACGCGCAAGCCTTTCAGGACTTGCTGTCAGCCGCCTTCACCATTCAGGAACATAACGACCATCTAAGACAACTTCACCCGGCGCAGGCAGAACCCGAAGCCCACTCCGAACCCGAAGCCCAGAGCGTTTGCCAGCATTGTGGCGCTCCGAAGCCAACCGACGCATCGCGTTGCCAGAACTGCGGCTCCGACGAGTTTCGTCCCGGGGAACGCATGCAGCGCAAGTGGGCCTCGATGTGGCTGATGAGCCAGGAGCAGGACTTGTGGCCCGAGCGCACTCCCGAGACTCGCGATGCTACACAGCAGGACGTTCCGCCGCGAGCGGCCGAGCACACATCGCTCTCTGATTCGGTGAGCGATTCCGCCAGCTCCGGCCTTGTAGCTTTGCCGTTTGCAAAGGAAACGGTGAAACAGGAAAAGACCGAGACCATCCACGATCGAGTGCGGAGCAAGTCAGCTCTCGACGATTTAGCGCTCACGACACTGGCACACGACAAAGCAGCAGTGGAAAACGAATGGACCACTGCCTCGACCGAAGACCTGGCGCCAGAAGACTCGCATCTGGCCATCCGGACATTCCAGTTATCCGCCAGCGACGATTCTTCCGCGACCGAAGCAGAGTCCGAAGCAGAGTCCGAAGCAACGACCGACGCAATAACCGAGCCCAGCGACGCCGGCGCGAGCTCCTTGCCTCAGCGGCTTGCGGACTTGCGTGTGACGCTGCGCTTTCACCGCGCCGACGTCTATCTAGGGGTGGCTGTCTTCGTAGCTGTGATCGCTCTCTTGTGGCCGGCGGTCGGCTCGGGGCGGCCGGCCGGGCTCGGTCCCTGGGAAAGAGCGCTCGTGGCGATCGGAATCGCCGAGGCTCCCGCACCCGTTATCCATCTTCAGGGAGACCCGGGCGTCGATGTCTGGGTCGATACGCACACCGCTCTCTACTACTGCCCCGGCGAAGAGCAGTACGGAAAGACCGCCGACGGCCGCGTCACCAGCCAGCGCGAAGCGCAGATGGAACGCTTCGAACCCGCCGGTCGCAGCGCCTGCGAGTAAGAGTTAAGAGTAGAGTGTAGGGCGGATACTCTTGGGCACCAGCCCACGGAACCAACTCGGCGGAAATAACCAAGAATATAGACCTAGAATGCAGCGAAAGTGCGGGCACGAGCTATCATTGAGCAGTGACAATCTGAGCAGCTGACTCTCTGAGCAGGTGACAATCAATGTTCTCAGGATCTCCATTCACCAAGGGCCTTCGAAGGAGTTTGGTCTTTCACTTGGCTTTTTCGCTCTCCACAGCAATCGCTCTCGCCCTGATCTTGGATGCGGTCGCTTTTACCCAGGACAGTAAGCCGCAGCGTCAGAGCAAACCAGCCGGAGCGGCGACTGACGTCGCTCGGGGAAAGTATCTCGTCGAAGACGTGGCCGTCTGCGGACAGTGCCACACGCCGCGCGACAGAAATGGAAATCTCGACCGGACGCGATGGCTGCAGGGCGCATCCGTCCCCTACCTGCCGGCGCGGCCTGACATGGATTGGCCGATCAACGCGCCGCGGATTGGCGGCACTCCGCCCGCCAACGACGCCGACATGATCAAACTACTGACGACCGGCATCTGGACCAACGGCAATCGTCTGCGCCTTCCCATGCCCCAGTTTCGCATGGACCGCAGCGACGCCGAAGCGGTAGTTGCCTATCTAAAGTCGGTGACTCCGCAACCATAACCCGCCGCATAGCCCGTGTGGGACGGGCGCCTCGCCCGTCTCAAATAGCGCGATCACTGTCGCCAGCGGCTGCGTGCGCTCTGGTCGTGATCTCGCCTATGGATGTTCCTTCAGCCAGGCTATGGCCTTGTCCTGGTCTGGAACTTCGACCATTTGGATTCCACAAGGACCAAGGTGGGCGGTAAAGCTCTTAATGGACATATTTGTTACTGTTGAAGCCGACTTGATCGTGATGAAATACTTGATGCCAATTGCCGCAAAGGCTTTGAAAACCTCAGTCTCGATAAGTTTCTGTACGTCCTGGGGAAATGCTCCTCTAGCTTTTGTAGCGTCCATCACCCAGGCTCGAGCCCCATGGAGTCTGGCATAGCTAACCCCCTTATCCAAGATCGCTTCGCGAAACTGCGGGACCTTGATCGTGTAATTTGACCAAGTGTCAACCATTGCTTTAACCCCATCGTTCCACTCGACGACAAGCGTACCTGGTATTTCGTGTACTTTCATAGTATCCTCCGATGTAGTTATTTACTAGCCGGAATTCAAATGTTTGCGTCGATCTAACTCGGTTGCCTTCACTGGCCTCCTTCGGCCCTCTGCCCGAAGCGGTTGCCTATTGCTTCGGGCTGCGAAAGATTCTGGCGGCTGGGTGCTGATTGACCGCCCTTCCGCGCTATTCCCTGTGGCCGAAGCTGATGGGGACCGCCATCTGGAACCAGAAGGCGTTGGTCGGGGCCCTGTTTTCGACCATCGTGTCGCGCAAATACTTAAAGGCAAACCCACCGTGGGGGATCAGATTGAAGCGGACCTCCGGCCCGATGGCAAAATCGCGGCCGCGATTTCCATTGTTGTACACCGCGTTATTCAGTTGGTCGTCGGTCGTCTGCTTATAAAGAAAGCCGTTGACGCCGAGGGCGACCTTCCTGGTAAATCCATGCGTGCCGTCGAATTCCCAGGCGAACTCGTTTCCGGTCTGGTAGCTGTTCGCGGTATCCCTGAGGTTAATGATGTATTGCAGCATGGAGCTGATTTCTTCTCTGCCCTTCAGGTACGTGACCCCACCAACCGGTGCTGCGGCATAGTTGTTCTGTCCGATGTTGAGAACGTCGGTCGCGCCCCGGCCAGTGCCCGGAAAATAGAGGTCTCCTTCGTAGTAGAAATGCCAACGCCCCTTGGCATACGCTACTCCCAGTGGACTGACGTCTATGTTGCCGACCGCAAACTTCGTGAATTTACCCGGCGGGACATGAAGTTCCTGGTCGACAAATGGAATCGCAACGTTGCTTTCCACCGTTCCGCCGAGGAAATGAAAGCCCCAGTTATGGTTGATTTTGAAGGCGTTCGCGAAGACGCGGAGTTTGAACGTAATGGGCGCGACTGTGCCGTTGGCGGTGTCCGTCTGATTGGCGGAAACGAAGGCGGTATATTCGTAGAACATGGTTGCGCCGGGAGGAGGGTCATGCCGGGCATGACGGTTTCGACCCCGATGGGGTAGACGCTCGCGCCATTTTCCGATGCGTTCGCTACTCCGGCCATGATGATCGCGATCAACAAAAGCAACGCACCACGGAAGGCTCTGCACGCCCGATTGCACTCGAGTAACTGCTCCATTTGGTTTCTCCTCAATCTTCGATTTCTGGGGTTGGCGTTGAGAAGGGTTGTAATATTCGAATATTTCGAGTTACCTTCTTCGCCATCCACTGCGCACCAGTTCGTGTAATCGGCGATAAGTGGAACGACTTGAATTAAATTCCGCTTATCTCGTGCGTCCTGGGCAGGTTTTTCGTCCCAAGCCCGGTGCGCCACCTTTAATGGGGTGGACTGGAAACGCTTCCCCTATCGGCTGACCACGCGAATCGGCAACTCGGAAGGAAACTCAAACCAAGGACCATCTGTCCCTAATGTGATTTGAAGAGGTTGCCGACGTACAGGCTGTCTGTGCGCTGTCTGCTATGCGCCGAACATCACGGCATGCACACGCGCTTCACCGTTAGCAAGAAACTGGGCATCGGCAAGCGCCTTGGGGGTGCCCAGCAGCATGTAATTGAGCGATTTCGAAGGCTTGGCCCAGTCGAAGCTTCCACGGCGACTTCGCTTCACAGGAGAACGCGTCATGAAACGTCTGAGTTTGAGAATGAAACTGGCGGTGGGATTCGGTGCGCCTGTGCTGGTCTTGGCGGTGATGGGGATTATCACCTATACCACGTTCCAGACGCTGGGTGCGCTCGGCGCTGACGCTGCTGAAAAGGCCCGCTCCCTAAGCATCATGCAGAAAATGGAGCGCTGCGTTTACGATCAGGAAGCGGCGGTGCGCGGGTTCCTCCTTGACAGTCGACCAGAGGAAATGGAGCGCTACGCGAGCGACAATCGCCCACTCACGGACAGCTTCGACGAGATGACGACTATCGTGCGCACTGACAAAGGTAAGCAGATGCTCGCCCAGATTCGAGAGGCATCGGACACATATCACACCAACATGGATCGTTCCATGGAGCTACAGCGGGCTGGCAAAACCAAGGAGGCGGTCGAATTTTTGAACGCGCGCCAGAGTGTTGACCTCCGGAGCCGGCTGACATCGGGCCTTGCAGGCCTGAGCAAGAGGGGGGAAGAGCTTGGGGCGGCGGCTCGCCAGGAGCAAGAGAAGGCCAAATCCAGGGCAATAACCTTGGTCGTGAGCTTGACGATGGCTGGTCTGGCCATTGCCTTTGCCATGGGCGGGTACATCTCCCGGAACATCACCTCGCGAGTATCGCAAATGGTGGATATGGTCCAAGCGATCGCAGCTAACGATCTGTCGCGCAATGACATGCAGATTCGAGACCGCGACGAGATCGGCACGGCCGGTACGTTACTCAACGAGATGAAAAACAACCTGCGCAAAATGATCCAATCCATTGCGGAGAACGCGCAGTACGTAGCCAGCGCCAGCGAAGAACTGAATGCCACCAGCCAGCAGATTACGGCTAACTCCGTAGAAACCTCGGCCCAGGCCGACGTGGTTTCGAAGGCGGCGCAGTCGCTCAGCCAGAACCTCCAGACCGTCGCCAGTGGCGCCGAAGAGATGGGCGCCAGCATCAAGGAAATTGCCAAGAACGCTACCGAAGCCGCCAGGATCGCAACCTCCGCCGTCAAGGTCGCCGAAGCTACCACCGCCACCGTGTCCAAACTCGGCGATTCTTCCAACGAGATCGGCCAGGTGATCAAGGTCATCACCTCGATTGCGCAGCAGACCAACTTGCTGGCCCTGAATGCCACCATCGAAGCGGCCCGCGCCGGTGAGGCGGGCAAAGGTTTTGCGGTGGTGGCCAATGAAGTCAAAGAGCTGGCCAAGCAAACCGCCAAGGCCACAGAAGACATCAGCCGCAAGATCGAAGCGATCCAGACCGACACTAAGGCAGCCGTGGACGCGATCGCATCGATCAGCACAGTCATCAACCAGGTCAACGATATCTCAGGCACGATCGCCACGGCAGTCGAAGAGCAGGACGCAACCACCAACGAGATGTCGCGCAACGTGAGCGAAGCGGCGCAGGGTAGCGGCGAGATCACCAGCAACATAGCGGGTGTGGCGGAGGCGGCGCAGGGCTCGACGCACGGAGCCGCCGATACTCAGAAGGCGTCGCAGCAACTGGTGGAAACGTCGGCACAACTTCGTCGGGTGGTCGAGCAATTCAGGACTAACGCCGGTAGCGGCAAGCCCATCGCCGGCGGAGAGGAGTGGGCCAGAAGCGTGGCGGCGCGGGCGGGCGCGTGAGCGGAGGATGGTGCAAAAAGGTTTCGTGAGTCCTTCGCACCGCTGGGCCGATGGCAGCGGACCACAATTGTGCTCCTATGCGGCGTAGTGAAACTTCAGGGATGCGAGCGCCCAAGCTTCGCCTCGAGGGATATTGACTGCGCGCGAAGGCAGAATCGTCTCCCGCGGTGCACAAAAACAAATCCCACCCTTGCGCCGGGGGATACGCAAGGATGGGGCGGCCCGCCGTTTAGCGGGGCTGATGAAAATAGTTCCGACGAACTCAGTTGGTGTAAACCTGTTCGTTCTGACGCGCTTCATACCATAGCGCCAGTTCTACGCGGTTCCACAATCCCAGTTTGTCGTAGATCAAGCGCAAATAATTTTTCACGACGTGCTCGGTGGTTCCGATCGAATCGGCGATCTCCCGGTTCTTGCAGCCCTCGGCTACGCGCTGAATGATGAGTTGTTCGCGTTCGCTGTAGCCGCTCGGGGTTGCTGTCTCTCCAACCATAATTGCCTCCGATAAAGTAAAGTCGCGAGCTTAACCCGCTTGATGCCGCCCTTGATTCCGAAATGCACAAACAGGCGGTTGAAATATGCTTTGACGGTGCGTTCGGCCATGTTCAGATCGCGAGCGATTTCCGCGTTGTCACAGCCCTGGAGCAGCAGATCGATGATCTGGCGTTCCCGTGGTCCCAGTTGCTTGAATTTCTCTTCCATAACCATTGCACCTGTCCGACGAGCCAAACCCGGCAACTGGCGCGGAAAGTAGGCCCCTCCTCAGATATGGAATCGGGTTGCGTTGTCTCATTTTGCATTCACGCGGCCAAATCGGGTCCCCGATTGTTACTTTAGTAAGAAAACTGCGTTTGGCGCGGTTTTCCCCTGCAAAACCGCGGTTGCTGCGGCCATGGCAGGCACGAGCTCGGGCGGGAAACTGGGCAGTTTTGCTCAGTCTCTAAGGTGAACCACTTAGTACAAACTTCCCATATTCCGCGCCAGAAGCGTGATTTTACACGGGAGTACATTGCGCACCCTGGCAACGCCCGTCCCCTATAATGGGCCGTGGACTTCAAGCTGGTAAGCAACTACAAGCCTCAAGGGGACCAGGCGCGCGCCATCGACAGCCTCACCCGCGGCGTCTTCGATCGCGAGCAGCATCAGGTTCTGCTGGGCGTCACCGGATCGGGCAAGACCTTCACGGCCGCCAAGGTCATCGAGGCGGCCAATCGCCCTACCCTGGTCATGGCCCACAACAAAACCCTGGCGGCTCAGCTGTACCACGAATTCAAGAGTTTCTTCCCCCACAACGCCGTGGAATACTTCGTCTCCTACTACGATTTTTACCAACCGGAGGCTTATGTGCCGGCGGCGGACCTGTACATCGAAAAAGAAGCCACCATCAATGACGAGCTGGACAAGTTGCGGCTCTCGGCTAC